>CALWPI010000019.1 GCA_944383385.1 uncultured Clostridia bacterium | reverse complement strand
GATGGTGATTATGAAATAAATTATCATATTCAAATCAATTCAACGGCAGAACTGACATTTAATGTAACGGTTAGAAACAACACGACACCAATAGATTCATCTACTATTGAACAAACAGCACTAGAAACGACAACGGGTGGGACATTTGTAGTTGATGTTTCAAATTCTATTATCGAAACATTATCAAATGGTGATACGATTGATTTGGCTATCGCTGCAACGACTGAACCATCTTCAGCAACAATAACGATACCTGAAAATGGAGACGTTACTTTGACAGTCAAAAAATTAAATGGAAACTAAAAAAGACGGGATTTCCCGTCTTTTTATTGTTATTTTCTATTTCAAGAAATATCATTTTTGTTTATCATAGATTTTGTATCATTGTCATTATTATTAGGAATTTGTTTTGTTTTTGAAAGTCTTTTTTCTTTTCTTTCACTCAATTTTGTTCTTAGATGTTTATAATCTACAATCAAATTTTTCCAATCAAATATTAGACTAATCAAAAAGCAAACAGGTGTCAGTAGCACAAAGGCAGGCACTAGCAACCAAAACCAAGGTAAATATTTTGTTTGACCTGCAAACTCTCCAACTGGTACTGTACGAAATATAGGAGGACAAAGTGCTTTTAGAAATGTTGATATTGATGATGAATCTGGTCCCCAAATCAATGAAGAATTTTTGTAAGTTATATCAAAAAATTTGTCACTATCTCCTCTCATTCCAACAAATCCAAGTTCGCTTTGCAACACTTGATTTATCATTATAAATAGCAATACACACATAAATATTGCTGGAACGTAGAGAACCCTTTTGTATGATAATGTGTGCAATTTGAACAAAACCATAAGTAGAGGAACATACCAAAGCATATTATGATGAATATAAAATCTTATTATATCCCAAATTTCGCCAATTTGATTTGTTTTTGCCAATGCTTCCATTGGATACAATATGGCAATAATACCACTTAAAACACCAAGGTAAAACATATAATCTTTTAATTTTTCGCTTTTTGAAATAAATATCCAAGGGAATAAAAATATGTTTGCACCACAAATATTTACAAACCAACTATCTCTGTACCATCTATTGATATCTGTCGAATATGGTGGAATAAATGCTTTGAGAAAATGTAGCAATAGTCCAAAAATCAATATTGAAAATAGTACAATTTTTTGTGTTTTTGGTGTTTTATTTTTGAGCAAAAAATATAGGCCTATGAATATTCCAATAGATACAATAACAAAAACAAAATACCAAAGATTGAACATTTTAATTATCATTTGTAAATTCCACCTACCTCTATTATAGATTTAGTATATATAATTTAAGACTTTTTTACAATTAAAAACACAAATTTACAGTTAAAAACGCAAATTTATTTGTGCTAATATAATTTGATTTGGTATACTAATATCAGCGAGGTTATTATGAGTTTTAAGGAATGGTTATTTAGTTCTTATCCAAATCCTTCTATCAGTGGACAGTGGGGGATGTTGCATATTATCACACTATTACTATGTATTGCCGTTATAGTTGCAATTAGCATTATTTTTCATAACAAGTCCTATAAGGCAAAAAGAATAATACTATGGGTGTTGTTTAGTCTCATCTTATTGTTTGAATTATCAAGAAGAATAATCAATTTGACAAAGAACACAAATTGGGATGCGAATACTGTATTGTATTTACTTATGCCAAGACCTTGGTGTGCAATATCTTGTTGGTGCTTAATGGCGAGTGTGATTGTGAATAAGAAATTTTTCTATAACTTTGTAAGTCCAACGGCTCTAATTTGTGCCATTATATTCTTTGCATATCCAGGAGCAGGATTCAACAACCAATATATCTTATACGAAAATTTGTATTCTATTGCAACTCATTCACTGATATTTGTTATGTCAATACTGCTTATAACATTAGGCTTTACTAAATTTGAATATAAACACATTTGGAAAGAATGTATATGTTACGCTGTATTGATACTATATACATTCCTTGAAATATATGTGTTGAAAATTGAAGCAGACCCAATGTATTTTATGCCAAATAATGATGTGCAAGATATACTTGGCCTAACATATCCATTATTTTTGACGTTGTATATTGTATTTATGTTGGTCTATATAAATTTATTTTATTTGATAGACGATAGAAAATCTGTAAAAGCAGTATTTACAAGAAAAAAATCAATATAAAAAATAAAAGGCAGAATTGACTGCCTTTTTTATTTTTCAAGTTCTTTAATTGTCTTTTTAGAAGATTGAGTGCGTTCTAATAATATTTTCTGTTCTTCTTTTGTAAATTCTAATTTATTGTTTTCAAAAGCCTTATACACTTTTTCATATATAGCATCCATATTTTTGAGTATGATTTTGATTTGTTTTGCGTCCATATATGGAAAAAACTGTGTAAAATTATTGAAAGCGCTATAAATTGTTTGTGCTATTTGATAATGTGACATTTTGCACATTGGACTGCTTGATTGTTCCAAATCAACAAATGAAAATCCTTTTTCTTTGTCAAACAAAAAGTTTTCGGCACGAGACACATCTACGGATATGCCAGAGTATAAAAGTAATCTAAAATCTCTAACAAATTTATCAAATAATGTTTGTGGACAATTTTTAAGTTGTTTTTGCATATTGATATTGTATAGAAATACGCCTTTGCCAATTTCTATGGCTTCTGCTGGACTAATTTTTTGTTCATTTTCCAGTTCCTCAGGAGTACTAGAACTATCCAAAACATTTTTCATTTTGTTTATAAGCACTCTTGCTGTTGAAGGGTAGTATATGCTAAGAACACTTCCAGGCGCTTTTTCTTGTATTTCATAGTAATGGAATTTACCAAAAAAACAACAAACAGGGGTTGGGGTGTTGACGTTCAAATCTTTTTTGACCATATCAATGATGTTTTTTCTTTGTAAAAAATGATTGGACAAGCGTTCTTGCAACTCTGGTGTCATTTCCGTTTTGTTCATATTTTTGAGTAGTACATGGTCGCCAAAATAATAACAATAAGAATAGGACCCCTTTGTGTTGGGTTTTACTTTTCTATTTCTAACATTGTATAAATGTTTGTTGAGCATTATATTCATTTTAACATCATCAACAAATTTCCTGTTTTGTTTCATAATAACCTCAATAAAATATAGCATATATAAACGTGTTTTTCAATAGCAAAAAGTAAATTTATATTATACGTTTGTTCTTTTGTTAATAAAAAGTTTACCAAAGTAATATCTAAAATATAGTGGCAAAATCAAATATGTGATATACTAAAAATATATTTGTAATTGAAAGAAGCATAAATGAATACTAGTAATAATTTTGAAGAACGCGAAAAGCATATAAATATGTTAAAAAAGTTGAATAACACCAAATTATATTCATTGACTGATAGTGAAGGTATTGCTGGATATTATGAATATGCTCCAATTGTATGGGATGTGTTTAGTGAAATAAAGAATAAATATAAAGATTGTGTTAATTATAAAAATCATTTAGCGCAAAAAAACACCAGAACAAATGAGCAAACAAGATATTGTAGAGCAATTTATATTTTGGCTTAGAGGTGAGAGATTTTGCGATGGGGCAATTGCGTCTGCAATAGAAGAGGGGTATTCTGTTTTGCTTTTTGCTTTGTTATTTGATTTGAAATAAGGAGAAAATTATGTTAGGAGCAATAATTGGTGATATTGTTGGTTCAATCTATGAATTTAGTAATATAAACTATAAAAATTTTATGTTATTCGACCAAGGTTGTTTTTTTACCGACGATAGTGTTATGACTTTTGCTGTTGCCGAAGCACTACGAAAAACAAAAAATAAAAACTTTAAGAATTTGAGTAAACAAACAGTAAAGGAAATGAAAAAGTTTGGTGAACTGTATCCAAATAAAAGTTATGGACTTAATTTTATAAAATGGTTAAAACAAAAACATCCAAAACCATATAATTCTTTTGGAAATGGCTCTGCTATGAGAATAAGTCCCGTTCCTTACGTTGCTAAAAGTCTTGATGAAGTGAAACAACTATCCAAAGAAGTCACAATTGTTTCTCATAATCATATTGAAGGAATAAAAGGTGCAGAAGCAACTGCTGTTGCTATATGGCTTGCTTTGAATGGAAAAAGCAAAGAGGATATAAAAAAATATATTGAAGACAATTATTATAAACTTGATTTTGATTACGAAGACCTTATAGAACATTATTCTTTTAATGAAACATGTCAAAATACAGTTCCACAAGCAATATATTGTTTTCTTATAAGTAATGATTTTGAAGATTGTGTAAGGACAAGTGTATCTATTGGGGGAGATACAGACACATTATGTGCCATTTCTTGTGCGATTGCAGAGGCATACTATGGTATTCCAAAAGAGATAGTGAATCAAGCATTGATGTTTTTGGATGATAGATTATATGAACTTTATGACAAATATTACAAAACATCAACAAAAGTACTAAATTAAAAATTTATATTGCAACAACAAAATTTGCACAAAAAAAGATGAGAAATGTGTTCTCATCTTTTTTACTTTTAATCTAAAATATTTTTTAGTGTAACAGTCTTGATTTTTGTAACTTCACCAAATGTACTGAGTGCGCCCTCTGTTCCAATACCACTAAACTTATATCCACCAAATGGCATTTCAAAACTGCGGAAGAAACTTGCTCCATTGATGACAGTGCCACCACACTCCAAACGTTTGACGACGTTGAATGCTTTTCTTATATCTTTTGTAAAGACACAGCCACATAGACCATATTTTGAAGCATTGGCAATCTCGATTGCTTCTTCTACTGTATCAAATGGGATGATTGATACAACTGGTCCAAAAATCTCGTCGTTTGTTGCAACGTCTGCTGTCTTTGGAATATTTGTTATAATAGTTGGCTCAATCATTGCATTGACTCTTTTGCCACCATATACGACCTTGCCGCCTTGTTTTACTGCAATTGCAATTTGTTGCTCAACTTTTTGTGCTGCTTGTAGTGTGACAAGACAACTAATTTCCGTATCTTTCTTTGTTGGGTCGCCAACTACCAATTTGTCTAATCTCTTTTTTGCTTTTGTAATAAACTCATTAAGTACATTTTTTTGTATCAAAAATCTTTTTGATGCACAACATACTTGACCATTGTTGTACATTCTACCCCAAATCATTTCTTCGACTGCCAAATCAATATCGGCATCATCTAGAACTATAAATGCATCATTTCCACCAAGTTCAAGGGAGATATGCGCAAGATGACTTGCTGCATTCTTATAAGTTGTTAGTCCAACTGCTGTGCTACCCGTGAATGTGATTTTGTGTACTAATGGGTGGCAAGCAAGTGCATTGCCAGATTTTGGACCTTCGCCCGTTATGACATGTACTACATTTTTTGGTACTCCTGCTTTGTGGAGCAGGGCGACAAGTTTTACAAGAGTCATTGGGTTTTGATGAGGAGGTTTGACAACAACAGTGTTGCCTGCAAGTAGGCTTGGTGCGACTTTTTGGTCAAACAGGTCACAAGGGAAATTAAATGGTATGATTGCTCCAACGACGCCTACTGGTTCTCTTAATGTAAATTGTAGTGTTTTGTCGTTGCCTGCTTCTTGACCAAAAGGAATTACCTCTCCATACAAATGTTTTGCGCGTTCCATAAATGCTTCAAATCCTATTCGAATATTGCCAATCTCTGCACGCGCTTGTGTGATAGGTTTGCCTGTTTCTTTACATAGTGTCATTGCCAAATCTTCAAAGTTGTCATCTACAAGGTCCAAAAATTGTTTGAGCATTCCAACTTTTTGTGTCAGTGGTACCTTTTCCCATGCAGGTAGTGCAGCATATGCACTTTGAACTGCATCATCAACATCTTTTTCTGTTGCATTTGGTACGGTATCAATCAATTTGCCTGTATAAGGATTGACGACATTGATTGTTGTTTTGTCTGACGCATCTACTTGGCGTCCGTTTATTATCATCTTCATAACAACCTCCTATTTTGAAAATGCAGTAAAGGACAACATTAGTCCACCACATGTATTTCTGCCATCTTCAACATATCCATATTCACCAAAAGTAAATTCCATGATGAATGGTGTGTCGCCAACCACTTTTTTGACGCCTTGATATACTTCGTTTATTCTATCGCCAATACCTGCACGTCTGCCACCGCAGTGAACTAAATGATAGAATTCTGCTGGTTTGCCAAGTTGTTTATTGAGTTTTGTTAATGTCTCGCTCACACTTGCAATTAGTTCGTCAACAGTTGCTTCCATACGAATGACGCATGTGCCAGTTGCAAGTTTGTTACCAATATTCATGCTATAATCTTGGTTGCCATTCATTGGGTGACGAATTGCAACCAAGTCACCTAGTCTATCTTTGACACCTAATGGACTAGTTATTGTTGCTGATAGCAGATTAGCGCCCATCAAGTCTTTTGGAGACATTTTACGCCATTTTGCGTACTGTTTTAGGGCAGGGGTGCCATCAATTTCGACTAATGTACGATTGCCGTCAACTTTTGTTATAATGCCCATATCTTTTGTTTCGTGATATGCGCCTGTAAACACGTTTGCAAAGTTTGCAGTAGTGTAAATAAATGCAACTGCAACACCCTCAGGGACAACGGTATTATTTGCATATAGTGACCATTTGCCTTCAATAGTATTGTCAGCAGCCGAACCACCAAATAGTGGAACGCGACCAACGACTTTTGTGATTCCTTTTAGATAATATTCTTCTTCTGTTGGACTGCCTACCATGTACATAATTTGTGGAGCAGCTGTTGTGCCTGCATCTTTTAATGCGCGTTTTGCAACTGTTTCGCCAAGTGAAACTGCATTTTCATCTGGACTTGATTTTTTGACACATGCGACACCGACGTGAACATCATTACCCGTGAGAACCATCAAGCCAACAAATCCGTGGTCGCTTGTTACAAATCCGTTTGGCAATACAACACCCGTAAAGCTTGTATTGCCGATTATTGGACATTCATAATATTTTTGAATACCAGCAATAACCTTTTTGACATCATAATCGCAACTTGTATATGCAAATACAAGTTTTGCGCTTTTTGCACATCCAGCCATTTTTGCTGCTTCATAACCAGCGTCAAATGGGTTTGGATTTGTGCTGTAACCATTTAGAGCCTTCATAATAATAAAATTCCCCCTTTTTATTTTATTTATATTTTAGTCTAACATTTGTTTGTTGTTTTTGTAAAATTAAAAACACCAAAAAATATTTTTTGAAATATTTTACATAACTACAAAAAATACATATAATAATAATGTAAACATGGAATGTGGGCAAAAAAACACATAAATAAAGCCAAATTATTTGGTGGTATTTTGAGAAAGGAGAGTGAAAATGGAAAGATTTGTTCTAAATGAGACAAGCTATTTTGGATATGGTAGTCGAGAAGTCTTACCACAGATTATCAAACAACGCAACTATAAAAAAGTGTTACTGGTGACAGACGAGTCATTGATAAAATGCAACGTTGTGCAAAAGGTAAGTGAAATTCTTGCAAAGGCAAATATCAAATTTAGATTATTTGCAGATATCAAGCCAAATCCAACGGTTGAAAACGTAAAAGAAGGATTGGTACAATTGAAAAAAGTACACGCTGATGTCATAGTTGCAGTGGGTGGTGGTAGTGTGATTGACACTGCAAAAGCAATGGCTGTTATAGCAACTAATCCACAATACAAAGATGTTATTAGTTTAGACGGGGTGGCAAATACCAAAAACAAATGCTTGCCAATAATTGCATTGCCAACGACAGCAGGGACAGCGGCAGAAGTAACAATAAATTATGTTATAACGGACACCAAAAGACACAAGAAAATGGTATGTGTTGACCCAAATGATATACCAACGGTGGCCATTGTTGATGCTGAACTAATGGAAAGTATGCCAAAGAACATTACAGCAAGTACAGGTATGGATGCTCTAACTCACGCAATAGAATGTATGATAACAAAATCTGCAAATAGTATGAGTGATATGTTTGCTTATCAAGCAATAAAAGATATTTACAAATACTTACCAATTGCAGTGAAAGACGGTAAAAATAGAGAAGCAAGAGAGAAAATGGCACAAGCACAATATATTGCAGGAATGGGATTTTCAAACGTTGGACTAGGTATTGTGCACTCTATGGCACACCCACTGGGTGGCAGATTTGATATTGCGCACGGACTTGCTAATGCAATGTTGTTGCCAACGGTTATGAAATACAATCTAGATTCTCCTTCAAAACCAAAGTTTAGACTAATTGCAGAAGCAATGGGAATAGACACAAAAGATTTGACTGATGAGCAGGCTGGACAAAAAGCAATAAAGGCAGTCGAAAAATTAAAAAAAGAAATAGGAATACCCGAAAAATTGAGTTCATTAGGCATTTTGGAAAGCGACCTAGATGTGTTGAGTGAAGATGCAATGAACGACGTATGTACACCGGGTAATCCAAGAGAAACATCTGTTGAAGATATAAAGAAATTGTATAAATCAATTTTATAATTTTATGTAATCTTAGAAAATTATTTGCATTTGGTTATACTTTTAGTGATATACTAAATTATAGGAGATATTTATGAGAAAAGGTTTAATGATTGGCACGCTTGTGTGCCTAGGCGTATGCGCATTATTTTTGATACTCACAATTTTTGGAATTAACTTTTTTACAGGAGTTAAGTTGAATGTTTTGATTACTTTTGCAACTTTGACTGTTGTAGGTTATTTTAGTTTGAGTTCTTATAATATGCTTGCAAAGAACAAAATACTTTCTTATGTTAGTTTTGGCCTAATTGTTGTCTCAGCTCTATTGGTCGTGATTAGTACTTGGGCTGATGTAGGTGATAATGGTTTGTTTTTTCAAATCACAGTTACTATTGCTTTAATATCTGTATTTTTCATATTTATTGTTTCGACTAATTTAAGATTGGGACACAAATTGATGGCAGTACAAATTGTATGTCAATTAGTTTTGGGTATCTTTGTTTTGTTAAGTATTCTTCTTACGTTTGGCATCTCATTTTGGAATAATACATTGTTTTTTGTTATGCTTGTTTTATCTATTGTTGCATTTATTACTATCTCTGTGCTTTCAAACAAAGCAAATGTTGAAGGAGTTGGGGAAGGGTATGTTAAGATAACCAAAACTGAATATGAGGAATTGCTTGCGAAAGCAAAACAATTAGAAGAATTACAAAATCAAACAAAATAAAAAAACGGAGAAATCCGTTTTTTATTTTTGCAATCAGTATTGAAAATGTCGAAAATATGTTTATAATATTATTGAGGATATTATGAAATTAGACACACAATTTGAACAATTATTAGAAGACATAGATAGAAGATATGACGAATTTAACAAATTACTTTCTAAAAGCAGTATTCTAAAAGATAATTTTAAGAATTTTTACAAAAGAAAATGTCCATGGAATAGACTACCAGAAGAAGAAAAGGACATGAAATATTATATTGTTATTGCAAAATGTGGACATGTGGGAAGGAGACATTATATACCAGTTGCCTTTGGCGTGTGTGCAAATAGTGGAAAGGATGCTGCTGCACGTGCTAGATTTTTGCCAAGAGTCAAACATAATTTCAAAGACGCAATATTATTTGTAAAAGAAGTTGATAAAGACACATACCTAAAAAGACGCACAATCAATTTTTATGACTTGTACCTAAATATCGAAGATAACACAGAAAATAAGATAGTAGAACACTTTTTGTACCCTAGATTGTTTGATGAGCCTAATGTCATTCAAGATGAGACAGAAGATGAAGAAAAAATCAATTTGAAGAAAATAAAAAAGGCTATGCATAATAATAAAAGAAAGGGCAAATATATAGTCAAAATGACAAAAACTAATATTCATGAGTATAGCAAAAAAGATAAGCACAATGACGATAATTTGGCAAGTAAATATTTTGATTATTACGAATTTGATTAAAAAGCACATTTGTGCTTTTTTGTTTTTACGGAGCATTAAAAATATGATGAAACAAAAAATAATGAATAGTTGCTAAAATAATATTATTGTGTTACACTAAAAAAGTTGCAAAACGCATTTGATAATTTATTATATGTAATTGCAACTTTATAAGTATCAAACAAAAAACAAGTTTCCGTAGCTCAGTTGGATAGAGCGTCCCCCTCCTAAGTATCGACTTGTACTAAAATAAAACTGCTACATATCCTTAAAACACGGACATTTCACAATCACACAAAACTCACAAAACTACAAATTGCACCCAAAGTGCACCAAAACCAATAAAGAACTAAATATGCAGCCGTAGCTCAGCTGGATAGAGCGATCGCCTCCTAAGCGATAGGTCGGATGTTCAAATCATCTCGGTTGCACCAATTTCTATTATCATAATCATTAAATAAAGGAGCATTAAACATGACAGAAGAGTAAATTAAATTTCTTTGTAAACAACTTGTAGAAAACTCAAATAGACCTCTGTCAGACTTTGAAAAAGAATTGACTAAACAAGCAATCGATAAAGCAAAAAGTGTTCCCGAAATGATTTCTGCAATTTTAACAATACTTTCAGCAAAGTAAAAGACGACTTTAATTAGTCGTCTTTTTAGTATTCACAAAGAATTTTATTAATTTCATAAGACGATAATGCACTTTCAAGAAGTAAGTAAACGTTTTGTCTTAAATAATCATTAATGAATTGTTCTAACATTTCTTTGTTTTTATTATATTTAGTCATTTCTATTTTATTATTAGAAAAAGTCACATTAAAAAATCTATTTGATGTATTCCCATTTTTTATTAACAAATCTAATATTATATTATTATTTTTAACTATTTTATTAAATTCCTTTTTTATTTCTATGTTTTCATCTAAAGCTATAGGATATTTTAATAAAACAATAGGAATTTTATCATATTGTAATATTTCAAAATATTTCATAGTATCCTCACTTATATATTAAATAAGTTGAACGCGTGTTCAATTATATCTAATGTATCATAAATATGTGATTTAGCCACCAATCTATCTTCAATTATTGTTGTGGTTTCCAAATCGTTATCAGCATGAAATATAGGATTGCGTTTGTTCTTAAAATAATTATATAAAATTTCTAATGCCGTTTTTTCATCTTGTGTATAGCAACCTTTTGCTTTTAATTCAAATTTATTATTATCTTGTTTGCTTGGTGTAAAGCAACCAAAACTCTTATCTACATGAACATTACATTTTTGTAGCAATTGCCTTAAACACCCTTCAAGGCCTCTATACACTGGAAACATGTATGCACAATAATCTGGTATATCAATGCCTTGATTTATAAGAATTAAAGATGGTAACATAATTGAACGAATATGACTATTAATCAAAGGATATGCAACTATTAGTTTTTCTTTAAGTTCGTTTTCAAAATCTGAAACTACTACCGACTTGGTTTTTGTTAATCCATTTATGTAGAGATTATTTATTTCATCATCTTTGCCATCTACCATGCTTTGAATGTATGATAATAATTGTGCTAATAAATAACCTGCTTTACCTTGTAATACAAATTTATCTCCATATTCTACCAAATGAATGCTTTCTCCATATTTACTAGTAAAAGTATGACCTTTGGGGGAAAAACTATAACCACTAGATATTCTTTGCAAGTATAATTTTATATCTTCCAAGTTGTTGTTTTTTAATGGTATAGTAAGCGTAAAAGATTTTAAATCTTCAAATTTAGCATATGTGTTGGAATCTTTAATTAGTAATTTTAAAATTTCTCCCTCAACTATCTTGTTTTTATTTGATGCTACACAAGTAGTATATCCATTTTTATTAAAATAAAATGTAATAAGACCAGCTACACCTTTTTCTTTAAATAAAAATTTGAGAGTATTATTTTTTTCAATACATGAACTTACTAAAAAACCTTCTCTTTCTTCTTTTATTTTATCAATAAAGTTTTTAAGATGTGATCTATCTATGTAAATTTTCATAATCTTGCTCCTATGTAAATGTTTTTTGCTTTACCCGTTTTAAAATCTGCAAATTTAAATGCTACAATGCTTCCATTTATATATTTAGGATTGAAAAACTTGTAGTTTAATATATCTTTATTTGAAAAAAATATAATTTTACCCTTATAATCTGAACATACAATTTTATTGTTTTGTATAACTTGACCAATAAGATATTTTTGTTTTGATAAATTATTTACGCAAAAATTAATAATTTCATTATACCTAATTCTCATATCATCCGTTATTGAATATAAATCGGCTTTTGATTGAAGTTCTCGTTTTATATCCCAATTATTTTCTTTTCTCAACTTTATCATTAATGCATAACATTGTTTTGCAATAAAAAAGTTATTTTTGTTTTCACAAATCATTGCGATTTCTTTTAATATTCCGAGCTTTAAGTGTAGTTCTCTTATATCATAGCCGTAAAGATATGCCTCCGAATACGCAGATAAAGCCATATCAATATCTATTAATTCATAAACATCTCCTAAATGTTTATATGATGAGAAATGCTTTGATTTTGAACAAATAGACTTTAATGTTTTCAAATCTTCTGAGTATTCTTCATTTCTTTCTATTTTTAATCTAATATCACAAATTAATTGTTTTTGACGAAACCATATATTATTTTTATGATGTAGTCTTCCGTCAAAAATAGTTAAAGCACTTTGACAATATTGGCTACACAAATTATATTCTTTTAAATTCCAATAAGCTTTAATAATGTTTGAATATAAAGCTTCTTTTTCTGAAAAATAAACCCTATCTTTATCTTCGTCTTTAAAAACTCTTTCTTCTTCAGAAAAATCATCAAAATTAACAGAAGTTATAATTTCTATAAC
This sequence comes from uncultured Clostridia bacterium, assembly GCA_944383385.1. Lineage (GTDB taxonomy): Bacteria > Bacillota > Clostridia > Christensenellales > UBA1242 > CALWPI01. The sequence goes on along the minus strand of CALWPI010000019.1, from coordinate 4,692 downwards.
CTTCCTTGAATCAGTATTGGTTGGTAAGACATTTAATTGTTTACATACTTTAAGCAACATATATTTAAAGCATGAACGAGATTTTTCTGGAATTTCACTATATTTATAATTTGAAAAAATAAATTCAAACTGCTCAATTCTTTCATCCTGTTTATACTTTTCCGCATTTGCAATTGAAAAATATTCGCTTGCAATCCAATTAATAATACACTCATCAACACAAGTGTTTATAAAACTATTTAACTTTAGTTTTTTAAAAATTTCTATCGCATCTGCTGTTTTACCAAATCTATTTAAACTTAGAGCATAGTAAAAATAATCCCAATTACTCAACTCTTGACCATTGTTAATTGCGACTTCAACATTATTTATTATTTTTTCGTATTCTTGTTGTCCATATAAGGATTTTAAATAATATGCTTCTATAGTTCTTTGCTCCTTTACAACAAAGATTATAACATAAATTTGTAGTAAATACCATAAATTAAATAGTTTATTCAAATATTTTATTTAGTATTTCACTTGCGTGAATATCTGAATTCTTTATAAAGTGGCTGTAGAAGTCAGATGTGGTAGATGCTTTTGAGTGTCCTGCACGGGCAGATACTGTTTTCATATCAACTCCTGCTACTAATTGTAAGGTTATGTTTGTGTGTCTTAGGGAGTGAAGAGTTACTTTTGGCAAGTCAACTTTTGTCAGTGTCTTTTGTAGCCATACTCTAAATAATCCAGGTGAAATATCTGTGCCATCTTCTGTGCAGAATAATCTATCTGTGTTTCCCAGTCTATCTCCAAGATATTTCTTTTGGTTGAGCCACCACACTTCAAAACCTTCACCATCCGCAATAAGTTTATCTCTTCTTACTTAAAATCTATCTGATAAATATTTTAAGAAAACAAGACCTAATACTACATTCATGTAATCATAAGGTGAAACACCACCTCTTAACTTGTTGGCAGATGCCCAAAGTACACTTTCCAAACTTTCTTGTTTTACTTCTTTTTCTTTCTTTTCTCTTGCCACTATTTACCCCTTTAATAACACATAGTCAAAAACTATGAGAACATATACTATAAAAAATATTTTTAAATTCCTAATCTTGTTCTTAATTCAAATGAAAGAACTTCGCCGTTATACATAAAAACATCAGTTCCAGCTATGGCTCTATTTTTACTGCCTCTGCGAACATTTAATTCTCCTGCAAGACCACTAAGTGAATATTCTTTTCCTTCAAATTCTACCATTTTATCAGATATAACTTTACATTTTATTGTAGGATCCTTAGTGTATACAAGTTCAGCACCCACTGGAATTCCGTATTCTGCAAATGTTAAAGATTTTCTCTTTCTTTCATAGTGTCTTTTGATCTCTCCAGCTTCTTTTGCTTGTTTCTCTTCATCTATACTTGGAGCAATTCTTTTTAATTTGTCTTGTAGTCCATTTATTGAAGCAATATCTTCAAGGATTTTGTAGGCATCTTCTGCACTCATGGCGTAAAACTCTCTAACATGTTTTTTACCATTATTATTTTCAATTGCTCGAAGTCCTGGATTTAATCTATCAATAATAGAATGAACTTTTTTATCTGTCAATCTGTCACTTACTTCATATGTAGCATAAATTCTAAAAGAAAAAGGCACGCACTCACTACTATTGAGTTGAGCTAATCTTTTATTAACATCATCTGCATAACCAATTTTTACATATTCTGGGAATGATGGATTTGTTAAAATATAAATTACACCTACTTTTTCCATGGTAAAATCTCCTATATAAAAGAAGTATAACATAAAATTGTAAATTTTGTATGGGTTTATTAAATAATTTCAAAAATATTGACACGTTTTGGTGTCAATGAGAAGACCAGGACCAGGAACTATCGCTTAGGAGGGAGATGTTATATCCTATACAATTAAAACGAATACACATTTTTGACATTTTTAGATAGAATAATTCACACATTTTTTACAGTTTTTTATAGAGTGTTTCACACATTTTTTGCAGTTTTGCTAGTTTTAGTGACATTTTTTGAAATGACTTGCAAAAGAATTGAAAGTACGGTAAAAGACAAACACCTATAAGGAGGAGTTTATGAAACAACTAATTAATTTAGTAAATAAGTCTTTTGTGTGTTCTGAAAAACTTAAAACTCGAAGAGAAAAAGTTGCTGTTAAGAAGATGAATTTTGTGACTGGTTTAACTGATGAGTAATGTATTAAGTTTTTGGAGTTTTGGGTAGAAGTAGAAGACATGATAAAAATGCAAACAGAAGAATATATCAAACATACTCACAAGGTTTGCAAAGACGTCCTTAAGTTGAGGTAGTCATGAAAACTAGATTTATATGTAATGTTTCTAATGCTAGGTTGCTTAGAAATAGGATTGATAAATGTGAGAGGTTTGAAGCTGAATATGTGGTTGAGAGAGTTGTTTATCTTTCAAAGCGAGAGTTTATACCTTTTCGTGAAAGATTACTGGAAGATGAGCCTAATATTGCTAAGTATCAAAACGATATGTTTATTGATGAAAATGGAGTTTTTCATGTTCTTATGTATTGTTGTATTCAATGTAATGTAATGATATTGGTTTATAGTGATGGTGAAAAGTATGCCAAGTATTGCTCTCTTAAATGTAACGGCGGCGAACGAATTGAAAAACGATATACAATCTCAAACCGATATTCAAATGGAAATTTATAAAATCTTTACTCTTTATGTTGTAAATTGCTAAAATCTTTACTTTTTGAGTCTAATTTATTATAATAAGTAAAGATGTAGGAGAGTAAGATGATATCTGTTGATGAATTTGAAAAGCAAATAGATAATATTGAATATAAAGGTGAAATTTATTCTGTTAGAGATAATGGTTCGATAATGAGATTGCCTAAAACTGAAAAAGCAAGACCATTAGATAATAAATGGACTTTTGGTAAACAAAATTCAAAAACTGGGTATATGGAAATTGGTGGAGCAAGAATTCATAGAATTGTTGCCATTGGTTTTTTAGGAGAAGCCCCGAGTAAAGAGCATGTAATAGATCACATTGATACCAATAGAGCCAATAATAGACCTGAAAATTTAAGATGGGTTACAAAACTTGAAAATGTTTTATTAAACGAAACAACAAGAAAACGAATTGAATATGTGTGCGGAAGTGTTGAAGAGTTTTTGAATAATCCTGCAGAATTTAGAAATAAATTTAGCGATCCAAACATTAGTTGGATGTGTACGGTTTCTAAAGAAGAAGCTCATAATTGTTTAAAAAATTTGCAAGAGTGGTCTGTTTTAGAAATTGACAATCCTAACAGAGAAAAACAAGGTTCTTTGGGTAAATGGATTTTCAAACCGCAAGCTTCATTTATTAGAGAACCTGGTGTTATAAATAAGTCAGCAAATGCATATAATTTTTTTGAAAATAATATAGAAGAATATTACACTCCAAATACAGAACAGGATTGGGCAACTCCAACAAAATTTCATTGTTGTCCAAACTCTATAAGTGATACTCCGCTACAAGATTATTTTAACAACTTAAAAGAAGGTGCTGTGTTTGGAGAGAATAGATATACAAAGTATATTGTTGTAAAGGCTGCTCTTGTAGATAACAAAATAGTTGTATATACTGAAGATAGTCAAGAAGGTGCTATTAAGCCATGGTGTGTAAATAAAATAACATTTGATAACAATATTTTTTATCACTCAATTGTAAAAACATGTTTTGATCCTAATGGTGCAGAAAAGTATTTTACTTTAGAGCAAGGACTTGAATGGACTGGCGAAGACTCTATTGACGATTATTGTTAATATAAATAAATCACTGGCCAAATATAGCCAATAATTACGAATTGCACCCAAACGGAAACTTTGCTCAAAAGTGCACCAAATCGTCACCGCGATTTTGAGTGGGATTGAGTAAAAGTTAGAAAAGATAGTCAATTTGATTGAGATTTTAGACTAAATTGACTATAATTTTGATGATAATTGATAAAATGAGTGATAGAAAGGTTAATTTAATGATTTTCTATTGCTCCTAAGGGGAAGGGCGCGCGTTCGAATCGCGCCGGGAACACCAAGAAAAACGGTTTTACAACCGTTTTTTTGTTTTTTAGTGTGAAAAATTTTTTGGTGTGTTGTATATAATTGCATTATTTTGTCAAAATATGGGGTTGAAACTTACATATGTATTGTTCAAAATCAAATAAAATGTCTAAAAGCATTTTGTATGAATGGTCATTGTGTATTATAGTAAATAGTAGGAGGATATATGAAGAAAAAGAATATAATTTATACAGTTGTAATTGTTGGGTTGGTCGTAATTGCAGTAGTTTTAGGATTTGTTTTTGGACCAAAAGATAACAATTCAAAAACACAATATGAATTTGATACAACTCAAGAACTTTATGCTTTTTCACTTGTATCAGGACTTGAACTTGCAACAAACTACAATAGCACAAATACGCTAGCAACAAGGACTGAATTTGAAACAATGGTTGATTCAATTCATACATATTTGCCTTCTATGGAAGGATTTATTGGTAATGAAAATTTAATCGTTCCAGAAGAAAGTGCAAGTGATGACGTGAACTATGATAGAATGATGATTGTTGAATATGAAGGTCATCAATACAAAATTTATTTTGACGAATTTGCTTTGGCCAATGGTGGTGAGCGTCCTTGGGAAAAAGATGATGA
>CALWPI010000018.1 GCA_944383385.1 uncultured Clostridia bacterium | reverse complement strand
TGGTCAGCTTCTTCTTTGCCATGTACAAGTTTTGTAATCTCATATGCCATGACCTTTTTTGCTTCTCTTATATCTTTTTGTATAAGTGCATCAATTTCATTTATTGGCATTTTGGTTAGTTTCAAAAGTAAATTTTTGACATCTTTGTCGTCAACATTATAAAAGTATTGATAAAAGTCATAAACACTTGTTTTGTCTTTTGACACCCAAAGGGCACCTTTTTCGGTTTTGCCCATTTTATGTCCTTCGCTGTTGGTCAGTAATGGACAAGTGAGTGCTTGGAGTTCCATTTGTCCACCATTTTTGTTACACATCTTACGTCCTAATTTGACACCAGCTAGTATATTCCCCCATTGGTCACTGCCACCAACTTGTAAATTGCAACCATATTCTTTGTTGAGATGTACAAAATCATATGCTTGCATGAGCATGTACCCCATTTCAAAAAATGTCAGTCCACCTTGTTCAAGTCTTCTAGAATATGCTTCGCTTGCTAACATCTCTGCCACATTAAAATGCACACCAACATCGCGCATAAAGTTGATATATGAATAGTTTGATAACCACTCTGCATTGTTTAATATCTTGCCAGGATTGTCTCCGTCAAGTTTGATAAAACGACTAATAAGTGATTTGATTTTTTGGTAATTATCATTTACAAAATTTTCGTTTATCATCTTTCTCATGTCTGTTTTCCCCGAAGGGTCACCAACAAGAGCCGTTGCTCCACCAACGACAACTATAACATGATGTCCTGCCTCTTGAAAATAACGAAGCAACATCAACGAAAAACAGTGTCCTATATGCAAACTGTCTGCTGTTGGGTCAATGCCAACATACACTGTTGTTGGCTTGCCATTGATAATCTCTTTGACTCTCTCTTCGTCTGTTGTTTGATATACGAGTCCACGTTCTTTTAGCGTTTCAAATAATTTCATATCTTCTCCTTATTATTTCATAGTAAACAAAAAAGCATACATCATCCATAAGGACGACTGTATGCCGTGGTACCACCTTAATTCGTTTTGAAATCAAAACCTCATTTAGACAAATTGGCTTGTCTATGCCATTGCTCCTACTGTGTAATTCAAAATAATGCCGTATCAATTTTTCACCAACCAATTGCTCTCTAATATGCCAGAACATTATTTCTACTAAAAGTATTCATCACAATTATTAAGTATAGAATATTATAGTATACTTTTTGTAGTAGTGTCAACTAACAAAATGTTTTTCAAACAAAAAAGCACTATTATAGTGCTTTTTATTAATCTCCTACATAAGGAATTAGTGCCATAAATCTTGCTCTTTTGATAGCAGTGGTCAATTCTCTTTGATGTTTTGCACAAGTACCAGTTTGTCTTCTAGGCAAAATCTTGCCTTTTTCTGTGATATATCTTTTGAGTCTTGTGACATCTTTGTAGTCAATATATTCTACTTTGTCTTGACAGAAATTGCAAACTTTTTTCTTTCCCATTCTCTTTGGTTTCTTTGGAGCAAATTTCTCGTCAAGCATATCAATATTTTTTTCTTCCATTATTTTTCTCCTTTCTTAATTTGTTGTTTAGAAAGGTAATCCGTCATCATCAATTGGCTTTAATTTTGCGACTTCTTCAACTTCTGGTTTTCCTTCTGTTGTATTGTTGGAGTTCTTTGTTGACAAAAAGTCAATTTGTTCTGCCATAATGTCTGTGACATATCTACGTGTTCCGTCAGGAGCATCATAACTACGATTGCGGATATTTCCAACGACTGCAATCTTACTACCTTTCTTTACGAATTTGTGACAATTTTCAGCCAAAGTTCTCCATACTGTAATGTTGAAAAAATCTGTTTCTCTCTCGCCGTCTGCGTTTGAAAAACTTCTTGGCACTGCAAGAGAAATATTGCAAACAGATACTCCACTTGGTGTGGTAGAAATCTCTGGGTCTTTGGTCAAATTACCAATCAAAATCACTTTATTCATATTTTTCTCCTTTTGTTATGCTTCTAGACGAAGACATAGACTTCTCATGACGGCTTCGTCAATGTTCATTAGTCCATTCAGTTTTGCAGGAATGTTTTCGTTTGCTTCAAAATTGAAAAGAACATAATAACCTTCGTTCTTGTAGTTGATAGGATATGCGAGTTTTTTGACACCCCATTTGTTCAACCCAAGCAACTTGCCACCGTCTTTCTCTATAAGTGATACATATTTGTCAACAACAGCATCTTTTTGCTCATCAGACAAACTTGCATTAAATATAGTTAGTAGTTCGTACTTGTTCATATTTACCTCCTTGTGGTCTATTCGGCTCGACAATGCGAGCAAGAAGATATTAGTATTGTTATACTAATTCTAGTAAGAGTATATCACAGAATATATTTATTAGCAAGATATTATTCATTTTCATAAAATAAAATTTTTTTATAAAAAATATATTTTTTGATATTTTTTGACGTTATTTTAATGCAAAAGAGAACCTATTTGGTTCTCTCTGTATTATTTTCATTTTGTATTTGTGTCTTGATATTTTTTAGGTCCTTTTCACAAAATTCATATTCGCCAACCACCTTAAATTTGATTTTTAGTGGTAAATCTTCTATACCTTTTTTACACAAATTTTCTATATCTTTCATGGAAATATCATCTTGTATAACAGTCTTTGCACAAACATAGTGAAAAACTGATGACGCATTGTCCCAAATCATTGTCGCTCTATTGTCTATATTATACAACACTTGTGACATTTTGTTAGCAAGAAGACAACACCCTTTATCTTTGTTTCTTATATAATAACTCCATGATGGTTTGATGCTATAAAGAAATCGAAGTGTTGGCTGTTCATCTTCTATTGTAAAATAATGTAATCCTTTTAGTTTCATATATCCTCTATTAGTAGTATAACATTAGGCAAGACTAGTGTCAATATAGGCATTTTAGAATTTAATAGTAAAAATATACAACAAAAAAAAGACACTCTATTGAGCGTCTTTTTTAGTGTATTATTCAATAATTTCTGAAACAACACCACTACCAACTGTTCTACCACCCTCACGGATAGCAAATCTCAAACCTTGTTCGCAAGCAATTGGTGTGATAAGTTCGATTTCCATTTGAACGTTGTCACCAGGCATAACCATTTCTACACCATCTTGTAGTTTGATTGTACCAGTAACGTCTGTTGTACGGAAATAGAATTGTGGACGATAACCATTGAAGAATGGAGTATGACGGCCACCTTCGTTTTGTTTTAGAACATAAACACTTGCCTTGAATTTTGTATGTGGATGAATTGATCCTGGTTTTGCAAGAACTTGTCCTCTTTCAATATCATCTCTTTGGATACCACGTAGAAGTAGTCCAATATTGTCACCTGCTTGTGCTTGGTCTAGAAGTTTTCTAAACATTTCAACACCAGTAACAACTGTCTTTAACTTGCTACCCATACCAACGATTTCTAGTTCGTCACCAATTTTGACAACTCCTCTCTCAACACGACCAGTAGCAACTGTACCACGTCCTGTGATTGTGAAGACGTCTTCAACAGGCATCAAGAATGGTTTGTCTGTTTCTCTCTTTGGTTCTGGAATGTATGTGTCTAGTGCGTCAATGAGTTCAAAAATGCATTTGCAATCTGGACTGTCAATGTTACCAGCTTGTGCAGCTTCCAATGCTTTTAGAGCACTACCACGGATAATTGGAGTATCATCTCCTGGGAATCCGTATTCATTTAGAATTTCACGAACTTCCATTTCGACAAGGTCTAATAGTTCTGGGTCTTGTACTTGGTCTGTTTTGTTCATGAAAACTACAATGTATGGAACACCAACTTGTCTTGCAAGTAGGATGTGTTCACGAGTTTGTGGCATGACACCATCTGTTGCAGCAACAACTAGGATTGCTCCGTCCATTTGTGCAGCACCTGTAATCATGTTTTTGACATAGTCTGCGTGTCCTGGGCAGTCCACGTGTGCATAGTGACGAGTTTCTGATTGATACTCGACGTGTGCAGTATTGATTGTGATACCACGAGCTCTTTCTTCTGGAGCTTTATCAATTGCACCATAGTCCATAGCAGCAGCAAGGCCTTTTTTGCTCAAAACTGTTGTTATAGCAGCTGTAAGGGTTGTTTTACCATGGTCAACGTGACCGATAGTTCCCACGTTTACGTGTGGTTTTGTTCTAACATATTTCTCTTTAGCCATTTATTTTTCCTCCTAAATATTTTCGCTAAATTTTAGCCTTTTGTCCTTTCGCCGATAATTTTTTCAGCGACATTTTTTGGAACTTCACTATAATGCGAGAATTCCATATTGCTTGTACCACGACCTTGTGTCAATCCACGCAAATCGTTTGTATAACCAAACATTTCACTGAGTGGCACGTTTGCAGTGATACATTGCAAACCAAATTTCATCTCCGTTCCTTGTATTTGACCACGACGACGGTTGATGTTGCCAAGCACGTCACCTAAATATTGGTCAGGAACTTCGACTTCTACCTTCATAATAGGCTCAAGTATGACAGGATTTGCTTTCTTTGCTGCTTCTTTGTATGCAAGAGAGCCTGCAATCTTAAACGCCATTTCTGAAGAGTCAACATCGTGGTACGAACCATCAAATAGTGTTACCTTGAAGTCAACCATTTCGTATCCTGCAAGAATACCATTTTGTTTTGCTTCTTGAATACCGCTATCGATAGCTGGGATGAATTCTTTTGGGATTACACCACCAACAATGTTGTTTACAAATTGATAACCACTACCTGGTTCAAGTGGTTCCATCTTAATCCAGCAGTGACCATATTGACCTTTACCACCAGATTGTTTAATATACTTGCCTTCTGCTTCGACTGCTTTTCTAATAGTCTCACGATAAGCAACTTGTGGAGCACCGACATTACAGTCGACTTTGAACTCTCTTCTTAGTCTTTCAACCAAAACGTCTAGGTGCAACTCACCCATACCTGCAATAATTGTTTGTCCTGTTTCTTTATTGGTATATGTTTTGAAACTTGGGTCTTCTTCTGCAAGTTTGAGTAGTGCAAGCATCATTTTCTCTTGGTCATTTTTGCTCTTTGGCTCAATACTTTCTTCAACAACTGGGTCTGGGAATTCCATACTTTCCAACACAATTGGATGTCTTTCATCACAAAGCGTTTCGCCTGTCGTTGTATCTTTGAGTCCAACAATAGCAACAATTTCACCTGCGTATGCTTCTTGAATCTCCTCACGGTGATTTGCGTGCATACGAATCAAACGACCAACTCTTTCCTTTTTGTCTTTGTTTGCATTATAAGCATAACTACCTGCCGTAATGCATCCAGAGTAAACTCTAAAGAATGTCAATCTACCAACATATGGGTCAGCCATAATCTTGAATGCAAGACCTGCAAATGCTTCATTGTCGGAAGAATGACGTACTTCTTCTTCTCCGGTCTTTGGGTTTTTACCCGTAATACTTTCGACGTCTGTTGGGGCAGGCATGTAATCAACTATTGCATCTAGCAATTTTTGAATACCTTTGTTTTTGAAAGATGTACCACATACGACAGGATTTAATTTGCCTGATATTGTACCCTTTCTTAACCCCTTTTTGATTTCAGCAACGGTTAGGTCGCCATTAGCAAAATAACTCTCTAATAGTTCGTCATCTTGTTCAGCAGCAGCTTCGACCATAATTTGTCTGTATTTTGCTGCTTGTTCTTTGTATTCATCAGGGATTTCTGTGACAGTCATGTCAAGTCCCTTATCATCATTATAATATGTGGCATTCATTTCTACTAGGTCAATGATACCCTTAAATTCGTCTGCTTCACCAATAGGCAATTGAATAGCAATTGCATTTGCATTCAATCTTTCTTTCATGCTATCAATACATTTTAAGAAATTAGCATCATTGATATCCATCTTGTTGACATATGCCATTCTAGGAACGTTATATTTGTCAGCAAGACGCCAGTTGGTCTCAGATTGAGCTTCGACACCACTTCTTGCACTAAATACTGCAACTGCACCATCTAGCACCTTCAAACTACGATTGACTTCTACTGTAAAGTCGACGTGTCCTGGTGTGTCGATAATGTTGATTTGGTGGTCTTTCCAAATACAAGTGGTAGCAGCAGATGTGATTGTGATACCTCTTTCTTGTTCTTGGTCCATCCAGTCCATAGTAGCAGCACCATCGTGAACCTCTCCTATCTTGTGTGTTTTACCAGTATAGAAAAGAATTCTTTCAGTAGTAGTTGTTTTTCCAGCATCAATATGTGCCATAATACCAACATTTCTTAATTTTTGGATTGGTTCTATTCTAGCCATTATACTTTTCCCTTAATTTAGATTTACCAGCGATAATGTGCAAATGCTTTGTTAGATTCAGCCATTCTGTGCACATCTTCTTTCTTCTTAAATGCTCCGCCTGTACTATTATAAGCATCCATTATTTCAGAAGCAAGTTTTTGCTCCATTGTTCTTTCATTTCTTTGTCTTGCATAATTGACTAACCAGCGAATAGCAAGAGTCTGTCTACGACTATCTCTTACTTCTAGTGGTACTTGATAGTTTGATGCACCCACTCTACGACTCTTGGTTTCAAGAACAGGTTTCAAATTTTCAAGTGCTTGTGTAAAGTATTGTTCAGGCTCTACTCCAAGTTTTTCTGCAATTATGTCAAACGCACCATATACTATTGCCTCAGCAATTGATTTCTTTCCGTCTAGCATAACTTGATTGATAAGTTTTGTAACAACCTTGTTATTATATCTAGCATCAGGAAGGACATCTCTTGTTGGCACGCCACTTCTTCTAGGCATAATTTCCTCCTCATTATTTTACGATAAATTTTGTTTTGATAATCACGATAGATTATTTACCTTTTTTGACACCGTATTTACTACGAGCCTGCTTTCTCTTTGCAACGCCTGATGCGTCTAATGAACCACGGATAATGTGATAACGAACACCAGGTAGGTCACGAACACGGCCACCACGAATCAAAACAACACTGTGTTCTTGTAGGTTGTGACCTTCGCCAGGTATATAACAAGTACCTTCTTCTCCATTACTTAGTCTCACTCTTGCAATTTTACGAAGAGCAGAGTTTGGCTTTTTAGGAGATGTAGTACTGACACTAAGACAAACGCCTCTTTTTTGAGGGTTTTCATCTAGGATAGGGGTTTTTGATTTATCAGAAACTCTTTTTCTACCTTGCTTAACTAATTGATTAATAGTTGGCATTTTCTCCTCCTTCATTTTTGCAATGCGTAGAGATATCTTATCAACCCATAGATATGTTCTACAAAACTACCTAGCACGACGTAAAAACATCTCTTATAATACGGTAGGAATAAACAAATTTATCTTTCACCGAGCAAGAAAACTTGTCTATCGCTCAAAATATTGCACCTATTTTCGAGCATACTATAATACGATAATCATTTTAGCAAATAAGCAAATGAGTGTCAACACTTTTTGAGTATTTCATATCATAAAATAATGACTATTTTTAGACAATATTTTAATTTGTAATATAACTCAAACAAATAGTGGTAAACAATAAAATGAAAACACAATATATAGTATGTCTTCTTCAATTGCATAATTGAAAAAATGCGATTTTGCATTAAAATAAAACAATAAAGCAATATAAAAACGTAAAATCCTATAAATTTATTAGTCAAAATATATTTATTGTGTTACACTAAAATATAAAATGAAGTGAATTGGAGTGAAAATTATGAAAAAAGTATCAAAATATATAGAACGCATATTAAATGTTAGAGAAAAGGAAGCAAAATCATCAATCGAGATTAGCCAGCCTGTTATTGGCAACGATTTATTTGAAATTAGTAAATAATAATGCGTAAAAAAATACACCGCTTTTTTGCGGTGTTTTTTTATGCGCTAATATATCTGTTCTTTTCATCAAAAGTAACTTCAACCAAAATAATATCTTTACCGGTATATTTTACCTTCATCTCAACATAAGATGTTGGCTCAGGTATATCACAATCAAATTTTAAGGAATATGAGATAAATGTTGCAAGCAATTCCTCACCCTTTTTATGCGCCTCTTCCATAGTTGCGCCATAAGCATAAACGCCTATGTCTTCTATGCAAAGAATATATTGTTCGATATCATCATCATAGTATATAACTGCTGGATAAACAAATTTTCTCATACACTCCCCATGCAAGCAGTATCAAAAAATACATACTTTTATATTGTATACTATATCACACTTTGTATTCTTTGTAAAATTGTTGTGCCATAATTTACAAAAAAAGAAGCATAACGCTTCCTTTTATTATCTATCTTCAAATTCGTCTTGATTATTAGAAAATGACCATCCATCTTTAATAAGTTGTGATATATATTTGTTGGTCTTTTCTGTTCTTTCTTCAACTGATAAAGATGTGTCCAAATAAATCTCTTTTAATTTGTCTGTTATTTCTGTAATATCCATATTCTTATTATTTGCATAATATTCACGTGTCTCTTCCAACATTTTTGGATACCCCATAGAACCCATAACACCCAATGTGTCTTTATGCATAGGATATTGTTGAATAATTCTTAATTGTGGCATATTGTTTTTATCATTAACCATTACAGGCCAACTATTTTCGCCAACAGCATTCAAAATTGATACATTTTCAAATAAATCACAAGTTCCTAACAATACTTCTTTTGCTTTTTCTTCAAATTTCATAGTACTTCCTCATTTCTATGCCTTAGTATAACACAACATTTTGTCTTTGTAAATACCCAAAAATAAAATTTGTTTTATATTTCATAACATAATTATTTAATAATGTAATATTACCCAATATTTATTATTTTCAATATTGAATTACTGTTTGTAAAAAACATAATGAAAAAAACAAAAGTGCGAAATCGCACTTTTAGTTTTCTTCGCTATTTTCGTTAAAGTATTTTGCAACACTTTCATCAACTGAACTGTCAGTTTGTTCTGCCTTATTTGCATAATGATATTCAGTATTTTTGATTGTAGCAAATCCTGTTCCAGCTGGAATTGGCTTACCAACAATAACGTTTTCTTTGAGTCCTTCAAGGTAATCAACTTTACCTTTTAGGGCGGCATCTGTCAACATTCTGCTTGTCTCTTGGAATGATGCAGCAGACAAGAAACTCTCGGATGACAAGGCTGCTTTTGTGATACCCAACACTTGACGTTTGACTGTTGCAGGTACTCCACCTTCGGCAAGAACTCTTTGGTTCTCCTCTTCGTATTTATGAACATCAACCATATCTCCTGCAAGCAAATTTGTGTTCCCTGCGTCTTCTACTTTGACATTACGCAACATTTGTTTGACAATGACTTCGATATGTTTTGGATTGATACGAACACCTTGCGATGAATATGTTGATAACACTTCGGTTAGCAAATACTCTTGAACGGCTTTGACACCACGTGTTACAAGCAAGTCATTTGGATATACTGAACCTGCTGTTAGCACGCTACCAGCATCGACATGGTCACCAGTCTTGACTTTGAGTTCGACACCATAAGGAATAATATAATGTCCATCACCTTCTGGATTCTTAACAAATACTTCATAATATTTGCCGCCGTCTTTACCTGATGATTGTTTTTCTTCAACAACAACTTTACCAGCGACTTCACTAACTGTTGCAGCGCCCTTTGGATGACGTGCTTCAAATATTTCAGCCACTCTTGGCAAACCTTGTGTGATATCGACAGCGTTTGCAATACCACCGGTGTGGAATGTTCTCATAGTGAGCTGTGTTCCTGGTTCACCGATAGATTGAGCAGCTATTACACCAACAGCCTCTCCAATAGGAATGAGTTCGTTGTTTGCCATATTCCTACCATAACATTTTGCACAAATACCGTGTTTGCTCTTACATGTAAGAACTGAACGAATTGTGACTTTTTCAATGCCGGCTTTTTCAACTGCACTTGCCATATCTGGTGTAATCATAGTATCTGCTGGCACCAAAACTTTCTTTGTCTTTGGGTCAATAATATCATCAACACTATATCTACCAACAATTCTCTCGTACAATGAGCAAACTGGTGTATTATCACGTACAATAGCACTGACTTCGAGACCTTTGACCTTTTCACCATTATTCTTGAAACAGTCATCTTCGCAAATAACAACATTTTGCGCGACATCAACAAGTCTTCTTGTAAGATATCCAGAGTCAGCTGTTTTAAGAACCTTATCTGCAAGACCTTTTCTAGCACCACGAGAAGAAATAAAGTATTCTAGTGGGGTTAGTCCTTCACGGAAGTTGGATTTGACAGGAATATCAATTGCTCTACCTGATGTATTTGCCATGATTCCTCTCATACCACACAACTGCAAGACTTGGTTAGGATTACCACGGGCACCTGATTGTGCCATAATTCTAATAGGATTGAGTGGGTCCATATTTGAAATGACTATTTCTTTTAGTCTATTGGTTGTATCTTTCCATAAAGCAATGTTCTTGTCTAACTTTTCGTCTTCTGTCATAAGACCACGACGATAATATTTTTCATTTTCAGCAATTTTTTGTTCTGTTTCTTCTATTAATTGTTTCTTTTGTTCTGGGATAACCATATCAAAGATATTGATTGTAATTGCTGCAAGAGTTGCGTATTTATAACCGATTGTTTTGATATTATCTAGCATGACACTTGTTGCTGTCGTTCCTAAATTGTCAAAACATTTTGAAATGATTGTACCAAGTGTAACATCTGTAACCAATGTATCTACTTCGTACTTGTTTACATTTTCTCTTTTTGTTCTATCAACAAGTCCAATATTTTGTGGAATTTGTTTGTTGAATATTATTTTACCAACAGTGGTTGGCACTCTATCTGACACCATTTTGCCTTCAAACATTGCTGTTCTCTTGACATAAATTGGTGCTTGAAGACCTATGACTCTTGTTTGGAAAGCCATAATTGCTTCGTCTTCATCCTTGAAATACATCCCACTGCCCTTGTCTCCCTCTCTCACATATGTCAAATAGTATGAGCCCAAGACAACGTCTTGTGTTGGAGTACAAATTGGTTTACCTGTTGCTGGTTTTAGAATATTGTTGCTTGCTAGCATCAATAGTCTTGCTTCTGCAACTGCTTCTGGTGACAATGGTACGTGAACAGCCATTTGGTCACCGTCAAAGTCAGCGTTGAAGCCACCACAAACAAGTGGGTGTAGTCTAATAGCTTTACCTTCAATAAGCACTGGTTCGAATGCTTGAATACTCAATCTGTGCAAAGAAGGTGCACGGTTTAGAAGCACTGGGTGGTCTTTTATGACCTCATCTAGGATATCCCACACTTCTGGTTTTCTTGCATCAATTGCACGTCTAGCGCTTTTTAGGTTCAATGCGCTATTTTGTTCGAGCAATCTTCTAACAATGAATGGTTTGAATAGTTCAAGTGCAATTACTTTTGGCAATCCACATTGATACATTTTTAGTTCTGGACCGACAACGATAACTGAACGGCCAGAGTAGTCAACTCTCTTACCTAACAAGTTTTGACGGAATCTACCAGTTTTACCTTTTAATGATGCTGTCAAACTTTTGAGCTCTCTTTGTCTTGGACCTTGAACTGCTTTGCCACGTTTACCATTTTCAATCAAAGCATCGACTGCTTCTTGAAGCATTCTCTTTTCGTTTCTAATGATAACTTCTGGTGCACCAATAGACATAAATTTTTTAAGTCTATTATTTCTATTGATGATTCTTCTGTACAAGTCGTTTATGTCACTTGTAGCAAATCTGCCACCGTCAAGTTGTATCATTGGACGGATATCAGGAGGGATTACTGGAATAACTTCTAGTATCATCCACTCTGGACGGTTACCGGATTTTAAGAATCCTTCGACCATTTCTAGTTTTTTGCCAAGTTTAACTTTCTTTTGACCTTTTGCTGTTTCGATTTGTTTTCTCAAAGATGCACTTTCTTTTTCCAAATCTATTTCAGCCAAAAGCTCTCTAATAGCTTCTCCACCCATACCTGCTTTGAAACTACCATAACCGTATTTTTCAATTGCTTCTCTGTATTCTGTATCATTTATGATTTGCATTTTTGTAAAATCAGTTTTGCCTGGGTCAATAACGATAAAGTTTACAAAGTAAATAACTCTTTCTAGTTGTTTGCTATTTAGGTTCAACAAAGTACCAATTCTAGATGGAATACTTTGCATAAACCAAATATGAGCAACTGGGGTTGCAAGTTCGATGTGTCCCATTCTCTCACGACGAACGGCTGAACTTGTTACCTCAACGCCACATTTTGGACACACAATTCCTTTGTGTCTTATTCTTTTATAAGCACCACAATGACATTCCCAATTCTTTTTAGGTCCGAAAATACGCTCGCACAAAAGTCCTGATGGCTCAGGCTTGTGTGTACGATAATTTATAGTTTCGGACTTGGTCACTTCTCCATGAGACCATTCTCTAATTTTCTCTGGAGAAGCAATGCCAATCCTCATTGATGCTAAATTATTTAGTTCAAACATATTTTTCGCTCCTAATCATCTATGTCATCAAATAGTAATGACTCATCAAACATATTGTTGAAATCATCTTCTTTGACCTCGTCAGCATTACCTGCATTTTCTTCAAATTCAAGTGCAACTTCATCTACTTGTTCTTTTGGTTTTGATACTTCACTGAATGTTGCAACATTGTCTTGGTCAAATTCGGATAACTTAAATTCTTTATTATCCTTTGTCATCAAATTGACGTCAAGGCAAAGCCCTTGCAATTCTTTTATGAGTACCTTGAATGATTCTGGTACACCTGGTTCAGGTAATGGCGTGCCTTCAACTATTGCTTTGTATGCCTTATATCTTCCGTCAATATCGTCAGATTTGATTGTCATCATCTCTTGCAACAATTTACTTGCACCATATGCTTCTAGTGCCCAAACTTCCATTTCACCAAGTCTTTGTCCACCCATCATTGCTCTACCACCTAATGGTTGTTGTGTGACATATGCGTATGGTCCTACACTACGTGCGTGGACTTTGTCATTTACCATGTGTTCGAGTTTGATGTAGTACATATATCCAACGGTTACTGGATTTTCAAATGGTTCACCAGTACGTCCGTCATATAGTTGAATCTTACCATTGCTTGGGAAATTGTTTTCTATCAAAAGTTTTTGAATATCACTCTCTCTTACCCCGTCAAATGATGGAGTTGCAATCTTGATTCCCAATGATTTACATACAAGTCCCAAGTGTGTTTCTAGCACCTGACCTATATTCATACGTGAAGGTATTCCTAGTGGGTTTAGGACAATATCAACAGGTTGTCCATTTGCTAGGAATGGCATATCTTCAACAGGTAGAACACGAGAGACTGTACCTTTGTTTCCGTGACGACCTGACATTTTGTCACCAACTTGTATCTTTCTTTTTTGTGCAATTGTCACACGCACCATTTGATTGACACCAGTTTCCAATTCGTCATGGTTCTTTCTCGTAAATTCTTGAATGTCAACGACAACACCGTCTGTACCATGTGGCACACGCAATGATGTGTCTTTGACATCACGTGCTTTTTCACCAAAGATTGCGCGCAACAATCTTTCTTCTGGAGTTGGCTCGGTCTCGCCTTTTGGTGTGACTTTACCTACCAATATATCTCCTGGATTGACTTCGGCACCAATTCTAATGATACCGTGTTCGTCCAAATCTTTAAGAGCGTCATCGCCAAGATTTGGAATATCCCTTGTAATCTCCTCATCACCCAATTTGGTTGTACGACATTTTACTTCCAAATCAATGAGTGTGATAGATGTATATACGTCTTCTTTGACTAATCTTTCAGACAACAAGATAGCGTCCTCGTAGTTGTATCCTTCCCAGTTCATAAATGCGATTAGCATATTGTGTCCAAGTGAAAGTTCTCCACCACAAGTTGCATATCCGTCTGCTAGCACCTCACCCTTTTTGACTCTTTGTCCAACTTTGACAATTGGTTTTTGATTGACGCAACTGCCTTGGTTGGTACGTTCAAATTTGATGAGTTCGTAGTTTTGTAAATCGCCCTTGTCTGTCAACACAACAATATGACATGCGTCAACATTTTTTACAACGCCATTGTCTTTTGCAATAACAATACTGTTGTTGTCAAGAGCAATTCTATATTCCATACCAGTTGCAACAATAGGAGCTTCGGTACGAATGAGTGGCACGGCTTGACGTTGCATGTTACATCCCATAAGTGCACGTCCACCTTCTCCATTTTCTAGGAAAGGAATAATGGATGCAGATACTGAAACAAGTTCTTTTGCAGAAACGTCCATAAGGTCAACCTTGCTTGCAGGCACAGACATAATAGTATCAAGATATCTACAAGTAATAAATTTGTTGACAAATGTACCGTCTTCATTTAATGGTTCGGTTGCTTGTGCAATATAACGTTTTTCGTCTTCATCTGCCATTAGATATACAATGTCATTTGTAACTACGTGATTTTCTTTTGTTTTATCTATTTTTCTATATGGTACTTCTATAAATCCATATTCATTTACGCGCGCGAATGTAGCTAGGTTGTTGATAAGACCAATGTTAGAACCTTCTGGTGTTTCAACAACACAAATTCTGCCATAATGGCTATAATGAATATCACGCACTTCGTCAGTTGCTCTATCCTTTTTGATACCACCAGGACCAACAGCTGACAATCTTCTCTTTTGAGCGAGACTAGATAGTGGATTCATCTCGTCCATAAGTTGTGACAATTGGTGTCCTGCCAAAAAGTCTTTGAATGCACGATTGATAGGTCTTGCATTGACGATTTGAGAAGGAGTAATATCTGTTAGGTCATGTGATTGCAAACTCTCTTTTGCAGCTGTTGACAATTTGTCCATACCTGACCTTAGAGTGTCGGCAAGCAATTCACCAGCAGCCTTTATTCTACGATTGCACAAATGGTCAACGACGTCAACGTATCCAATTCCTTCGTTCAAGTCAAGGAAATAGGAAATTGTTGCAAGCAAGTCATCCATTGTGACAGTGACTCCAACCAATTCTTCACGACTATTTTTGATAGCTTCTAGCCTTTCTTCTTTTGTTTTGTTGTCTTTTAACAATTCTTCAAGTACTGGATAATATACATATTGTTTGATACCAAGTTCTTCTTCATTACATTTGAATACTTCGGACAACTTGACACGATTGTTACCAATCATCTTGTGTCTTTTGCCGTCAACAAGCACCCACACTTCGTTAATGCCGGAGTGTTGAATTGCATATGCTTGTTCAGCAGTGATTTCTTGTCCAGCAGCAACAATGGTATTTTTCTTCACAACAATGTCATCAGCAGAAATTAGTCCAACTAGACGATTAGCAAGTCCAAGTTTTTTATCCAACTTGAATCTACCAACTTTACCTAAATTGTATCTTTGTGGGCTGAAAAATTGTGAGAATATAAATTGTTTGGTTGCTTCCACACTAGGAATCTCACTTGGACGAGTCCTTCTAGAAAGTTCAATCAAAGCATCAGCCTGTGTGTCAAATGGGTCATGCTCAATTGTTGTCTTCATAATGTGGTTGTTACCAAATATTTCAAGGATTTTGTCATTAGTTAGGCCAAAACATTTTAGGAAAACACCTAGTCCAATTTTGCCACCTTTGTCAAGTGCAACACGCAAAAACTCAGGCTCTCTCTCCCTTTGCTCAATCTCAAACCAACTACCACGCGTTGGCATAAGTGTGCAATTGTAAAGTTTTCGACCTGTCTTGTCTATACTATAATTGTAGTACACACTTGGGCTACGAACGATTTGACTGACAACAACTCTTTCAATACCGTTGTAGATAAATGTACCCTCTTCTGTCATGTGTGGAACATCTCCCAAGAACACTTCTTGTTCAATGACTTCGCCTGTTTCTTTTATAACAAGACGCACTTTGACTTTGAGTGCAACAGAATAACTACTGCCCTTTCTCTTTGCTTCCTTTTTAGTAATTTTTGGTTGTGGCTCTAATGAGTAGTCAAGAAAATAAATATCAGCCTTTCCTGCGTAGTCAGTGATAGGCGAAAATTCTTTCAACACCTCACCAATGCCATTTTCGATAAAGTCTTTGTATGACTTTTTCTGGATATCAAGAAGTTGTGGCACTTCCATTACTTCTTTTGCCTTGCCAAAAGTGTAACGAACGTTGTTACCATACTTGACCTTCCTGACGTTTTCTTTGTCTAGCATAATATTAGTGTGACTCCTTACATAAAAATTTGCAATATTAAGTTTTCTAAAAGTACGCAAAAAAACCTAAAAAAAGCCTTTTTTTAGATTTTTTCTCCTCCTTTTACCGTGCTAAATTACATTCTTCTAGCACTACTATGCAAGTCAAGTTTATCATAAACATTGTAAATAGTCAATAATAAAGGCATAATTTTCATAAAACTTTTTCACAAAATGTCAACTGTTTTTGATTGAAAAAATAAAAAAGTTTATGCAAGTTGCACAAACTTTTTTGCAAATTTCATATTTTTTTAATTTTAGTTTATTTTTTATTTGTTTTTTTGTTGTTTTCGTGGTCATTTTTTTGTTTTTACCAAAGTTTTTGAATAATTTTATTTTTATTCTGTTTTGCTATGTGGTTTTTTTATGATATATCTTTGTTTTTTGTTTTTCTTTTTTTCTGCTCTTACTCTACCAATGACAAAATCTCCAACGTCAGTACTATCTGTTACAACCGTCCCCGCACAAATATATGTATCATCGGCGATATTCAATGGAGCAATCAAAATGCTATTTGAGCCAATGAAACAACGATTGCCAACAGTGATTTTGTTTTTTGTCTTTCCGTCAAAATTACAAAATACTACGCCACATCCAATGTTGCAATCGACACCAATTTCTGCATCTCCAACATAAGCCAAGTGACTGACCTTGGTGCCGTCTCCAATTTTGCTGTTTTTGATTTCGACAAAATTCCCAATTCTACAATCATTTCCAACTTTGCTATTATTTCGCAATGTTGCAAATGGTCCAATCGTTGTGTTTTCACCCACACAACTTTGTGTGATATTGCTTTGGCGCACCACACTGCCACGACCTATTGTGCTGTCTTCTAGATAATTATAAGGCAAAAGAGTGACCATATCCCCGACTACACATTGCCCCACAATAACATTTTGTTTGTGCACAATTGCATTTTTGGATATGACACTCTTTTCATCTAATATTTCAACTTTCATACTAATAATTATGTTTATAATTTTTGATTTGTTACAACTTTTATCAATTTATGAAAGTTTTTCATTTTATTTTTTATTTTTTTATTTTTACTATTTATATATAACAATATACCTTATATCTCTATGTTGCACTTTTTGTTACATTTTTTATGCAACAGCATAAGCAAGTCTACCAAATGAACCATAAGACGTGCTTGTTGCATTATAATTGTAGTCTCCTGATACCGTCATCCAGCCTGGTGCAGAAACAGATGACAACAACATCACTTCACAAGTTTTTCCTGTTAAACTGACGTAGGATTGAATTGCAAGAACGTCGCCAGCATTTTTGACCACAAAGTTGTACGTTTTCCCCAAATATTCAAAAGTCATATATTCATAGTAGTTGGCAGTATTGTTTGCCTCTTTGCCTTCGTCTGCTTGTGACAAAGGAATGTGTGTCGTGCTTTGCGGTCTGCCTTGG
>CALWPI010000017.1 GCA_944383385.1 uncultured Clostridia bacterium | reverse complement strand
TGTGAACCAAAGGTTGGGTCCCATAAAAGATTTGTTTACAAAATTTTATGGGTAAAGGAGCAACTAATAAACAAATTGAGTTTTTATGATAATAAAAACGATATCTTTTATTAGATTGCGACGTGGTTCCGTAGACCAACGCTCTATCCTGCCACAGCTAACGGTGCATATTTTTACACATACATTGCTAAAAAATATAACACTCAAAACACATATGTCATATCTTGCAATTTGAAAATATATTCAAATCAAAATGCACAATAACTATATAATAACAGCACATTTTTGTCAAGTGTTTTCAAAAAAATAAATGCTTTCAAGTACAAAATTATCATTTTTTTTCATTTGCGTGTTTACAATATAAAAAAGTAAAACACTCAAAAAATTTGCCATTATGATTATAATGCATTATACTAAAATATAAGGTGATATTATGGAAAACTTGGAACAAATAAAAAAATTGTTTTTAGTAGAAGGAAAAGAGCGAACAGGATTCGACGAACGCGTTTACAAAGCAATCAAAGTATCATTAGACGAATTAGATAAAAGATTTGCACAAAAAATTGCTTCTCAAATCATTGTAGATAACCATTCTTTTGTAGTTGATAAAGACGCTACTAGTCGCACGCTTTCTAATATTTATCTCAATCGTTTAATAAAAAATGTTAAACAAATTATTTATGACAACAATTCCGTTGGAAAAGGATATTATGACGCATCTACTCATACCATATATATCAACCCTTCCAAAATTGATGATGCACTTCTGTACTACAATACAGGCAACTTGTCACAAAATCAATTACAAAATATTGAAAACAAGTTGTTTATATCCACCTTACAGCATATGTTAGAGCACGCAAGTGTGGATAATGGTGTAAATACTGGTTACTATCCACCACGCTCAAAACAGGATATACTTGCACAATACAAAAGACTCTACCCTACAACAGAATACAATATAAGTATGGGCGCAAGTAAATTAGAAGAAATATTTGCTCAACACAACGCTATTATTAGAACAGGCAAAATGCTAGTCCATAGCGTGTATGGCAATGTAATAATACCAGAGTACTCCCCTGAAATTGAGAGCGCTTGTATACAATCTTTTGCAGAATTTATTGGCAGAAGCATACCAAATATTGAAATGGCAAGATATGTCGACCCACTCAAATTTCTTGCAAGTTTGGACAACACATATTCTTTGCCAAATCAAAACAACAAATTGTTTTCGGTTGCACTAAATAATGTTCTAAAAGATATTGTTGATACAAGAAATGTACAAGACGGACTCGATAGTCTTGTAGAACTTCAAAGATTCTTTTTAGAAATATACGACATAAATGTTTTATCTAATAAAAATCAAATTTTTGACAAAGCATTTGCATACAAAGTATGCAACGATTTGATAACCTTTGATATATTGCTTGTAAGAGACAAAACCACAAAAACTGCCAATGTCCTAAAACTTGAAGAAATAAAAACAAAAGCCCTTGAACTAGCAAGACAAAATAATATTGACTTAATTGCCATAGCTAATATTGAGGCAGACAATATTGTCAAAGATTTTATGTTAGACAGCGACATTTATAATGGAATTTTTTAAGACTGCCATAAAGTGCAGTCTTTTTTTATTTTTATGTCTAAATTAAGAAATATTGGCAAAAATGAATTTATGTACAATTTTTTTTCAAAACATTATAATAAGTTGTTATTTGCGATTTGTATACTTTTTTGTGTGATTGCAATCTTTACTTTTTCTACTCCACAAACGCTAGGACAATATTGGGGAAAGTATGATACGCTCAATATTATTTTTTCTACTTTAAGAATATTTGCCTATACATCAATAATTGTATTTCCACTAGCACTATATTCAAAAAACAAGATTTGGAAACAATATTCAATATTTGTAGTTTTGCCTGCAATAATAATCTATGATATTAGCATATTTGCACTTGTACAAGTGCAGACATATAGATATGAGACATATCAATTAGTTTTGCATATAATGTTTGGTTCGATTGGTGCTATTTATCCAATTCTGCTGTTGTTCTATCACAATTATTCTCAACAAACAAAAGCCCTACCCGCAATATTTGTCTATCTTGGCATATCTGCGCTGTGCATTCCATTTTGCTTGCTAGAAAACACAAGTCTAGTCAATAATTCATTTTTTATTTTCTCTAACTTTGGCGTTTGGTGGTTTGTACAATTTATCATTACTATTTTTGCCATTTTAACAGCTATTGCACTGCCAAAAATCAAAAAAGATAACGCTACTACGATTATGTTAGTTTTTTCACTTTCGTGCATATATCACTGGTGTCTAAATAATAGTTATCAGTTTATCAAATTTGGATTTAATAGCATGTTTACCAATCTACCAATATCATTAAATAACATCATTATATTTTTATTACCAATAGCACTTATTATGCAAAATGATTTTTTGAAAAAACTAATCATTCCTATTGGTATAATTATGCCATTGCTATCAATTACTATTATAAGCGAAACAGCGATTAACATTTTCTCATATCAATATATATATAGACTGCTTTTATCACTTATCATAATGACTATCTGCATCTGTACAACAAAATATGTTGGATATTATTCTATAAAAGACATTGCAAGGACTAATATTTGTCTTCTTATATATTTAGTAGTTTGCATGCTCGCAAATGCCATTTTGATTGGTCAAGGTCAGTTTGCAGTCAATTATTCATATTTAGTATCGTGCCCATTTTACATTGGCAAACTTGATTCTTTTGCTTATATTAGGTTGTTTGGAGCTAATATACCAATTTTGTATTTTGTTTGTATATCGTTATTTTATATGATAGTGACAAGTATAACAATGCTATCAATAAATGGTATAAAGAAGATTAAAATAAATTCAAAAGCAAAAAAAATAGCAAGCACAATTTAATGGCTTGTTATTTTTTATTTATTAATTTATAAAGTTGTCTTTTTAGATTTTTATTATTTTTGTTTTTATCAATCATAAACTCGATATTTGACATAAAATAACTATCCACATCACCAAAATCATAATTTTTATCTTTTGACACAAACGCATTCAATCGTTGATTTTGTGCTAATGATTGTAAAGCATCTGTTAAATATTTTTCTCCATTATTATGTGTTGTACATTTGTGCAAATGATAATATATCTCGCAATTTAGTATTCCTACCCCCATATATGCAAGCAGACTTGGAGCACTGCCAGCCAAAGGCTTTTCAACAATAGAATCTACCAATATGTTGTCTTTTTGTATTTTGCTCGGTTTGATGACAGAAAAACGATTTAATTGGCTTTTATTTATTTTTTGTACTAAAAGGACACTTTTTTTGTACTTCACAAAATTTGCACACAATTTTTTTAATGTGTTATTTTTATCATCTAGAAGATTATCGCCAAAAATGAGTAAAAACGGACGGTCTCCAATATATTTTTGCAAAAGTTCGACACAATGTCCTGTCCCCTGTGGTTTGTCTTGATAAATAAATTTTATTTCAATTTTATCATTCATAGAATGAGTCAAGTCATAAAAACTATCGTTGTCGCTAAACTGTTTATCTAAATATTTATTACGCTTGTAATAATCAACAATTATTTTTTTGTTTTTAGATATCAAAATATAACATTTTTTAATGTTGATGCTTTGCAATGAGTCCAAAATGCGATGTAACAATGGTTTGTTATACACTGGCAACATCTCTTTTGGAATTACTTTTGTTGTGGGCAAAAATCTTGTCCCCAATCCACCGCACAAAATGACTGCTGTATTTACTGTTTTTTCCATATACATATTTTTATGCTCAATTCTTAAAATAAGTGTATAAAAGGCATTTTTATTGACTGCAAAAATTATATAATGTAAAATACTTTTGAAGGAGTAGTCGTATGGCAAAAAAAGCAAAAACAAAGAGCGAACGTTTGCAATTTTGGATAGCCATTATCATAATGATAATTGCCGTGATTTATGCTGGTTGGAATGCTATAAATACTATCAATCTAAAATACGAAAGCGACAATGAAAATATGATTGAAGTAATAGAAGCCTTGACTACACAAGTCAATGAAACAGATATTGTGACATACCCTATTGCTTCGGTTGAAAATTATAATCAAGCCATGGAGAGCATTGGTATCAATGTAACACAAGGCACGACAGGATACACATACTCTGCACAAGAACTAGTAAATGTTATGTTGCTAGACTCAAATCTTGGTAGATTGATTGACAACGAAATTAGACTAGCAAGCAAATTTGATGACATTCATGTTAGCCAATTGAAAATATCAATAAGTGAAAGTAATATTATTTTTGACATCATATTCAAACTGGATATTGATATGGAACAGTTCGGTCAGTTCTCATATTATTTTCATTTTGTAAATACACTAGACAGCAGTCTAAAAACTGTCAATAGTGATATCACTTTTAACAAAACGACAAAAGAAGTATCAAATGGCGTCATCAAGATAATCAATGAAAGCCTGTCATCTACCAAATTGACTGTCGAAGGATTGTTTGACGAAATAGTCACAACATATATTAGACATTTCACAACAATACTTAAATGTCAATACAGTTTTGTCGACAATAATATTGTATTAAATAAATAAAAATAAAGTTTTATAAAAATCTTGACAGTATAATTTTTTTTATATATAATTGCTAATGTATCACACAGTTGATGCATTATATGGTCCCATGGTCAAGAGGTTAAGACGTCGCCCTTTCACGGCGGAATCAGGAGTTCAATTCTCCTTGGGACTACCAAATAAGTGACCTATTATTAGGTCACCTTTTTTATATTCCATAATAAATATCGTCATCTTTTATTAAAGAAAAATTATCGATATTTATTGTTTCACATATTTGATTAAAAATATTATTTATGTCATCAAAATATTTGTCTGGTGACACATCATCATTTTCATCAAGATTAATACTATCTAATTTTTTCATATGTTTTTTTAATTTTGTATACAAAATCCTTAATGTATCTTTATCGGTCTTGTTTTCCTTATCTACTAGAAATTTATCAATAACTGGATAAATATTACTAGTCATTATATCCTTTAACACACACTTGTCTACGCAAAAACTCTCAATGTATTTATGCCTTTCTACTGTATAAATAACATGTAATTCATTATTAGTAAAAATATTGTTATTGACAAAAAGTGCAATATTTTTGTCAGCAATGTATTCTTTTAGAGCAGATAATGTGGTTTTAGAATGATTTTTATTATTGTCTTTTATTTTATAGTTGTCACCATTAAATATTATCTTTTGACATTCTTCTATGTTTTGTTCCAACACCTCGTAATATGTTTTTTGAATATTGTTACTGGATTTTAATTTTGCGTTAATATTTGCCATTTCTTCACTAAATACTGTTGACAATACAGCTATTGGCATAAATCCTGTATTACTAGCTCCTACTGTACGATACTCGAATTTATTGCCAGTAAAGGCAAAGGGACTTGTTCTATTCCTGTCAAAATTGTTAGTAATTATGTCGTGCAATGTCTTTTGTAGTTGAGCATCATTATTCCAAATTTTATCTGCCTTTATCTTCTTGTCTTTTATTTCGTTTAGTATTTGGCTTATTGCGTCTCCCACATACACCGAAATTTCTTTTTTAGGCGCTTCACACCCACCCAGTCTCATATCATTATGATAACTCATTACACTTGCTGGCAACAGTTCTTTGTGCTTTGCAACGGCTTTTATCATTGTCGTAAAAAATAGCATAAATAATTTTGGACCACATCTTGTATCAAAGTAATTGCGTCCATTACTCGAAAGAGAAATATTCATATGTTTTCCACTGCCATTAACATGTGCATTAATCTTTTCTGTAAATATTGGTATCATTTCAAGTTCATTACCAATATCAGTCATCTTTTGCCTAATTATTGCATTTTCAAATACTGCGCGAGTGCTTTCACTATGCTTTGGTACAATCTCATATTGTCTTGGCGCGACTTCACTATGCTGCGCTTGGATATTTATCCCAACATCAATTAAAATTTTTCTCAACCTACTCATGTATTCACACACCTTTGGTCTAGGCAAAGCAAAATAATGAGCATATTGTTCTTGACTAATACTCAATCCATTACACAACAGTTGTCTATTACACAATGCTATATCTTTTCTTTTTTGTATTAAATGTTTTGGCAACAAAAAATATTCTTGTTCCATTCCTACATAAAAGTGTACCGTCTCTTGTTGTTCACCCAACAATTTTAGTGTTTGACCGACTACCTGATTGAGTCTCAAATCACATTTTGTCAGTATTGAAATATTATCAAGCGCTGTTCCATCATATGACGTAAATATAGATGGTATATACAAAATTATATTGCCACTATTTTCTGCAATATATATATTTTGATGTATATCCCATTTTGTATAACCTCTTGCACAACAGGTGCTCCTATACCCACCGTTTGGAAAACTAGACGCATCACATTCACATTTTTTGAGTATGTTTTTATCTAATTTGTATATCATTTTGCCGCCCACGATATCATATAGTGCCATATATTTACCCGACAAAAATCCTGTTAGTGGCAAAAATATTTGTGTAAAAATAGTTGCCCCATTTTTTCTTGCCCATTTCAATTGTGCGCTACACAGTTTTTCAAGCAAGTCATCACTCATATCATCAACAAAAGCATTATTGGATTTATATTCCAAAAATTTTAAGAAATCTTTTTTACTCAAATATTTTTTATATTCATTATCGTACATTACTAGTAATTTTGACATAGCCACCTCACATATCAATTAATATGCAAATTACTTTTTTTTGGTTAAAAAAACACTTGTGCAAAATATCTACACAAGTGATAAACTATTTTTTAGGTTTTTATATGCAAATTTTGTTAAAATCTTTGCCGTGCCCAGCATAGACATGTGAGTATGGTTGTTGTTTTAGATGACTAATGCTTTGATACAGTTCTTCTTTGTTGCTATCTGGAAAGTCAACTCTGCCTACCCCATCCTCAAATACAACATCGCCCACAAAAAGTGTATCTTCTACTAAAAATGACATAGAACAGTTGGAATGACCCGTGGTCTCTATGACTTTAATCTTTTTATTTGCAATCTCCAAAGTATCATTATCATGCACAACAACAATGTCATTATTAACGACAATTTCCAAATCAATACCCAAAAACATTTTAGATAAATTTGCATTGCTGTCACCTAGCTTATGCAAGCCATTCTTTGAAATATACAGTGGGCAACCAAATCTTTCTAAATAATCTTGTAAACAGAGGATGTGGTCAAAGTGCGCATGTGTTATGAATATACCATGCACATTCTTACCTTTTACAATTTCTAATACGTTTTCAGGACTAGCACCTGCATCGATTATTATAACATCATTTTCTGTCAAGTGAACAACGTAGGTATTAGAACCAATATAATTTTGTACTATGGTATCTACTTTCATATTATTCTCTCCTAATTATATATTACCAAATTATAAGTATTTTGATAACTAAAAGATTACATTTTTCAAAATAACGCTTGCAAAAGATAGGTGCATTATGTATAATAATCTTGCATAGCAATATGGCCCCATGGTCAAGCGGTCAAGACGTCGCCCTCTCAAGGCGGAATCAGGAGTTCAATTCTCCTTGGGGCTACCAAACAACAAACAAGGGAACACCCCTTGTTTTTATTCTCTCAAAACTAAAATAGATATATTGCCATTAATAATTCATGTATTTGGTATAATTTTTGTTTTGTCACTTGTATATATACTTGTCGTCTATATGTAGAGACTTATTGTCAAATGCATACCGTTTGATTTTCTAAAATCAATAAAATTAGTAAACATGATAATATTGATTTGTTAATTTCGGTTTTTTGACATAAAAAATATCATTTTTAAAAAAATTATTTATTAGATATTTGTAATAATAATTTTTGTTTGTTATACTAATAAAAATATAAGGAAGTAGTGCCTATGAACGAGAGTATCTTCTATTCCGAAGCCAACAATGCAATTATCAATATATTTGGTGCAGAATTCCATAATTTTAGTCAAACTACTTTAATCAAATTTTTGAACTATTTTTCAAAACTAGTTCACTATGAAGAAGAGGGATTGAAGGTGCGCCCAAACTTGCTTTTTACGAGCAATATAAATGTTGTGGCAAAATCTGTTCCAAATTACTGCAAAATTGCAATGTTTAATGACCCTGATGACAAAGAATTTTATGCTCGAATGAAAGCGCTACTTTATTTTTGTAAAAATGACTGGTCCGTTTATGTATCCATGGGAGAAACAATAGAGTACGGATTGGTAAAAGCATTCAATAGTATAAAAGAGAAAAATTTTATTAATTGTGTATTTGAAGAAGACAACAAAGAATACTTGAAAGAAAAAGTGGACCTGTTGTCAATAGAAATTATTTCAAGTAACTATGTCATCTTATCTGGAATAAAGGGCAACAAATCTGCTATCAACTTTTCTTTGTCCGAACACGAATCATTCAACTGGGAAGGTGTCATACATAGATTTGTCGAAGCAAGCGTTTCTAAAATAAAAACAACGACAAAGAAACTCAATGAAATCAAAATAATGTATGAAAATATTTTTCACAATGCCTTCAAAAGTGTGCACGGCACTATTTGTCTTGTTGTTGACAAGGATTTCAAAGACACAAAAGGTGTTTTGTCTGACGGTATTTGGTTGCCTGCCCCAATTGAGATGAGCAAATTATTTTTGCAAAGCAAGAGTTATAGCGAGGTCAAATTGCGTAGTTATGCTTCTCTTCTCATTGATATGCTCAATTTTGATGGTGTAACAGTAGTTGACAATGCCGGAAGAATACTTGCATATAATGTTTTTGTGGATATTAGCGTAAAAGAAGCAAAGAAACTTGTTGGGGGTGCTAGAAAAAGAGCAGCAATGAGTTTGGTCAATTCTAAAAATCATAAGTTTATTGGAGTATACTTCCAATCACAAGATGGAGACAATTTCTACGAAGAGGTTAGAAGAAAATGAATTTTGATGATAAAGAAAAAGAAGAATTTATAAAAAATATTTTTGAAAATAATAGAATTTTGAGTGATGACGATATTTATCAAATTTCTACTCGTTACAGAGCAGGATTCTACGCTCTCGCTCTTGACTTTTTATGGAGAAGATTGAGACTTAAAATAAAAGATTTTTATCAAGAGTATAATAATGATTTTATAAATACTATGGTATTTATCCCGTTACATACAATGCCTCACCCATTTGCTTGCTATGATATTCAATTGCTTTATCAATTGGGTGTCGTTGATAAAAAACAAAAATTTGAATTATTAAAAGTTTTTATTGCAGCTCAAAGCAATATAACAAATCCAACTCTTAATCAAAAAAATTTTGAAAACATTCTCGAACTTTGCATGGAAAGTATATTCAATAAAGATTTTAGAGAATATCAGCGCAAAATAAAAGAAATCTCAACCAAACTAATCACAATAGATTTAACAAAAGATGAAGAATTTTTGCAAACATTTTTGCAAGGAGACCATCATTATATTTCAGCAGCAATAAAATATTTGTTGTACAAATATGAATATTGTAAAAATGTAGACTATGACTTGATTGAAAACAATTTATCAGTTTTAGTTTCTAATGGATGGAGTGACCTAGAATATGAAGACAAATTGCAACTCAACTTTCTTGCAAATTGTGGCGAAAACGTTGATACAAGAAATTTATGCAAAAGATTGCTAAATACAGCAGACACATCACTACTTACCACAGAGAGCAAGAATTTGCCAGAACTTGTTGTTACTTGCAAAAGAGTGATTTCGAGTTATTATAGTTTCAAGTATAGAGAATATTTGGCAGATGCTTTGTATTTGTTATCAAAAATCAATTATTGTCCTATACAATACTCAAATCTATATATTGGGTCTTCCCTATTATGTTTAATTAGTCAAAAAGAAGACCACAACGAAAATACCAAAGCATATGCAGAAAAAATTATAAAAAATGCCGACAAACAAATGCTACAATATTATTTTAACAACTGTTTGTCACAAGACCACAATTTGCTACTTGCACTTACAACAATCAAGGCAAGTCGTGTAGAATTTAGCAATTGGTTGAAATCTCTCGACCTAAAAGATATCGTGATACAAAACAATGATGCTCAAACATTGTTGACAGCTGGACTTCTTGAAAATTACAGCGAAATTTCAAATATTGCAAAAGAATTGTTATACAAATAAATTACAAAAAAGTACAAAAATTTTGTACTTTTTTTTATGTCATTTCACATTTTATTGTGCAAAAAAATTGTTTGTGATATTATATATAATAGATATTGTGCATTAATAAATTCTTTAATGCTTTGTAAATAATAAAAATAAAGGGAAAATATGAAAAGGTTAGCAAAATTTTTTACATCAAGCAAATTTATATTGTTTTTGTCTTTTTTGTGCAATGTAATTGTGTTTGCTCTTTTTGCATATTATTTAGGAACGATATTTTATGGCATATTTGCAATCGTAGGGTTGTTTTTATGTCTTTATCTTATATCAAGGTCCAATGACAACCCAGCATATAAATTTACTTGGATACTAGCAATACTCGTTATGCCACTATTTGGTACTGCGCTATATCTCTATTTGAAAGAACATAAAGGCACCAAAAAACAAAGAAGGATATGGCAACAATCGACATTCAAAAACGCATCTCTTTTGGAACAAGATGCAAACATTTTAGACAACATTCAAAAGCACTCACCAAAGGCATACTCGCCTGCAAGATACATTGAACACACAACGTTTTTGCCTGTCTACAACAATACTAGTAGCACATATCTAAAAAATGGTGAAGAATATTTTAATGCTTTGTTTAATATGTTAAAAGAAGCAAAAAACTTTATATTTCTTGAATATTTTATAATTAAACCAGGCAAAATGTGGGATACAACATTTGAAATATTGAAACAAAAAGCGCGTGACGGAGTCGAAGTCAAATTGATATATGACGATTTTGGTTGTCTTGATAGGTTTGAAGACAAATTGACATTTGCAAAACTCAACAACCACAAGATTATGACTGTGCCATTCAACAAATTAGGTTTTAGATTTAATCAATTGGGTAATTACAGAGACCACAGAAAAATTGTCGTTGTAGACGGCAAAGAAGGGCTTTGTGGTGGAATTAACTTGGCAGATGAATATGCAAGTACAGACACTCCATTTGGTGTTTGGAAAGATGCTGGAATTAAAATCAGTGGTCCTGCTGTATGGAACTTGACCGTTTTGTTTTTGAATAGTTGGGAACTTGCAAGCAAAGAAACTGTTGATTTTGAAAAATACAGAGTTGATTACAACTCAAATGAGAAGGCAATAAAATCAACTGGATTTATCCAACCATTTGGCTCTGGTCCATTGAATCCTGAACCTGTGCATAGAAATAATTATATAAAAGTCATCAATTCGGCTGTTAATGAATTGATTATGACAACACCATATTTTATATTAGACAATACTATAAAAGATGCAATCAAAATTGCTGCAAAATCAGGTGTAAAAGTCAAACTAATAATGCCAGGTATTCCTGACAAAAAATGGGTATATTATTTGAGTCGCAGTTATTATGCAGAATTTATAAAATCTGGTGTTGAGATATACGAATACACTCCTGGATTTGTTCATGAAAAAATAATGCTTGCTGACAAAGATATTGCTGTCGTAGGCTCAATCAATCTAGATTTTAGGAGTCTATACCTACACTACGAGGACGCTGTCTGTGTATATAATTGTTCAAAAACAATTGATGATATCTATGAAGACTTAACAAACACGCTCTCATCTTGTCATCAAATAACGTTGCGTGATGTCAAAAAACGTAAATGGTACGAAAAATTCTGTGGTGCATTTATAAAATTGTTTGCCCCATTGATGTAAAAAAGGTAACAATGTTACCTTTTTTTATTTCTAACAATTCAAATCATATATAAATTATAACCAATAATACGTAAAATTTTTTCACATATAATATAACTACAATTAATAAACAACCTTTGCATTATACCATACAAACAAAAAAGTGATATGTAAATATCACTTTTTTTTCGTTATTCAAATACTACAACAGCTTGTCCCTCAATATTTTCAATTTTTCCATACAACATACCTGCTATTCTTGGTCTATCACCATTTATATATAACCAAGGAGCATTCTTATCTGTTGCGATTATCTTATTACTAAATGCTGAAGGAATATTGCCGTTTTGTGAAGTTAGCCCTGCATTATTTGTTTTTGCATTACCAGTATTTTCACTATCGATACTGCCACCATTGTCTGCATTATATAGACAATCAACTACGAGTGCACTTTCTTTTTTGCTGAACAACCATTGTGTTAGAACTGTTGTTGGCATAATCAATATGTTTTTGCCTTCTACCAATGCATAGACTGTATCTGCTGTACCAAATGATACATTGCAATAACTTGAAGCAAAGATTGTTCCTCTAAACTCAGTTGATTTTTTCATATCATATGAACTTGGTTCTACTCTACCAGCAAATCCACCTATCACACTGTTTGCACTCACATGTTCGTTTCCTCTAATTGTACCACCGTCAATATAGCACCATTTGAATGCACCAGTTTGTTTTGCGTGTCCTACAAGTCCACCAGCCTTAATACCTGCAATTGAAGAATCTTCA
Source organism: uncultured Clostridia bacterium (assembly GCA_944383385.1). Lineage (GTDB taxonomy): Bacteria > Bacillota > Clostridia > Christensenellales > UBA1242 > CALWPI01. The sequence goes on along the minus strand of CALWPI010000017.1, from coordinate 5,204 downwards.
ACATATGATTTTACGACATCATAATTAACTGACATATCATAGTTTGCAGATGTTTGATTGTTTGTTACCCAATCATAGACTTTTATAAACTTGTCAGTACCTGTACCCGTTGTATTGATAATACCAATCAATCCACCTGTTGTATAAGCACTGATATTGCCACTGAATACTCCACAATTTTCTATCTTTGCAAAGTATGAACCAGTTGATTCATTGTATTGTAGTGAACCTTGTACAAGTCCTGCAATACCACCTGCGTTTTTGTTGTCTTTTGCATATGGCAAATCAATTGTACTTGCAAAATATGAATAAGTAATTGTGCCACTTGTATCACCAGCGATACCACCAGCATTTACTGTCAATCTGTCTGTTGCACCTTCTGGTACATTACCAACGGATATCCCTGTTCCAACTTTGTTTGCAAATATTGAACCACTAATATTAGATAAGTTGGTTCCTGCAATACCACCAAGAGCAAGTGAGCGTGTCATTGTATCTGCAACATCTGTTGTGACTTCGACATTTTCGCCTTCTGGTCCTTGTGTTACAGTTGTGGATTGAGTTTTGTTTTCTACACTGATATTACTATCCGTTACCCTAGTATTTAGAATAGAACCTTCATTCACGCCAGCAACAATACCTGTTGAGAATGAGTTACTATTCATTGACACTTCTGCAACGTTCAATGTAATATTACAATCAACAATTTCTGCTCCGTCAATAACACCACTATTACTTTCGACCAACACTCCTAGCATATTGCCATTGTTATTTAGAACTTCTGCACTGGAACGAATGTTATAATTTTTTACTTTAACATTTTTAAGTGAAGCACCTTCACCAAGATAACCAACTATACTTTGTGTAAATACCACTCCATTTTTACCTACAAACCAGCCATTGTCTGTCATTGTGATAGAACCTGTAAATGGTTCGTCAGCCGTACCAATTGGTTGCCATGTTTCGTCTAATACGATTTCGCTGTCTATCACATATGTTCCGTCTTTGTCAATATTGGTCAAATCATCTTGTGAACCAATGATTGCACCATCATTATCAAAGTCGTCTGCAATTGCTTGTTCTTGGAAGTTTAGATATGGATAACCATTGTTCTTTTGACCTGTACCATCTAGATACCAGACAACATTTTCAAATTTCCAAGTAACGATATTGTCTTCAAGATAAATATGTGAAATATAACTTGATTTCTTTCTCATATTTTCTCTTGCCAAAGCACTAGATAAATATTCGTATTGTGTTTTGTTCGTTGTATCAATGACACCATCTTTGTATGTTATAGCACTATCTGCAATATCTGTACCATTGATTTCTTTACCAAATGCAGTATATGTTGAGTCATATTCTGTATATGGATTAGAACAATAATAGTTACCATATATTTTATTATATCTTCTTGTGACATCTCCCGTCACGTTGTATTTACCTGATAGAGATGAAACACCAGCAATCATACCAATGTGTGCTTGTGTATTGCCACTTTGAACTGTCAATAATACATAGCAATCTTTGATATTGCCACCAGCGTATTGAACTTGACCAGTGCCATCTGTCAAATCACCAACAACTTGACCATTGTCACCAAATTGTACTTTCTTTAAGTAAGTGTTGTATCCTACAAGCCCACCAAATTTTGTATCACTATTTGATGCAATATATACATCATAGTCTTGTGTTCTATTGATGTTTACTGTCTTTACATAAGAATTGATAACAATACCAGCATTGTTTCTACCAGCAAGTCCACCAATTTGTCCATATAATGGCTCTTCAATCGTACCCATAGAAGATACAGTTACATAACAACGGTCAATTCTAGCAGCAGTTCCAGAATATTGTTCGCCACCAACATCACCAACTTCTTGACCTAAACTGCTGTTGTTGTAACCCACAATACCACCGACATTGTTTGTTGACCTTGTAGAACCATTTAGAACAAAGTTCTCAACTCTTACTCTTTCGACTGTTCCACGGTTGATAGCAGCAACTGAACCTGCATAAGCATAATCACCGTCAATAGTTACATTTTCCAAAATAACATCTTGGACCTTACCACCTTGACCAATTGTTGCAATCAAACCAACATTTGTAAAGTCAACAGGATTTGCATCTGGGTCAATAGTAGTAATTGCCTCATTATATGCTTCACCATTTATACGCAAATTAGATAGTTTGTATCCATTACCATCGATACGTCCAGTAAATTCGATATCGCTACCACTACCTATTGGCAACCAATATCCTGTATCATTCGTTGTTGTTGTTTGTGTCAAATCAATATCATTTTGAATTGAATAATATGCATTTGGCTCAAACTTGTATACGTTCTCTCCTTCTGTATCTGTGCCTGTCACAACACCAATCATAGAGAGTTGTTCTGCATTTGTAATGTAATATGGTGAAATAGCACTTGAACCATCACCGATAAAGACATCACAAGTAAGCACACCAAATCTTGGATTGTTTGTCTCATACATAACAGTTGCCATACCAGTACGTTCAGCAACAAAAGTATTTGCCTTGCCTGCAACTGGTGTCAACTTGCCGTCGTATGAACGAATATTGACCTTTGTATAAGATTTTGCATTTTCATGAACAAAATCAAAAGTCACCTCATCTCCAACATTGATATAAGGATTGTGAACCGTCAAACTCATATACTCGTCATCACGCACCAAAACAAATATGGTAAACCCTGTTGCTACCATAACAATGATGACGGCTAGATAAATCAAAAACTTTTTCATTTTCCCCACCTTTTATTTACTTTCGCAAAATTTGAAAAAATCGCATTTTACAACTTTTTCTTATATGTAAAAGTATACAACACAATATTGCAATCGTCAATAGTGATTTTTTCAAAAAATTCACTAAAATTCTGTATTTATTGTGTCTATATATAATATTATACTATTATTGTGTGCAATAGTCAATAGACGATTTTTTTAAGACATTTTCTTCTACATTTTGAATATATTTTTGTGCAAATTGCATAAATTATGTTGTTATTGAATTTTTTATTCAATTTGATAATTGGATATATTTAACAATTATTTGTGCAAATTGCACAATACATACTGCAAAATAAAAGACTTGGTTGCCCAAGTCTTTTTGTTAAGCATTAGGAATATGAGAATTGATGATATTTGTATAGTTTGGATTGCTTGAACCATTTATTTCATCAATTACGCCTTGTAATTGTTCTTTGACAATTTGATTGCTTTCACTATCCTTTATTGCTGTAATTGCTGTTATAGCAACTTCTTTCACTCCACTTACACCTAAAATAACCGATGTGTTTGTGACAAGTGCATCTAGTTGTCCACCAACAGTTTGAATATTTTTGTTATCAATGATTGTCTGCAAGTTGTCTTGAACATATCCAAGTTCGTTCACAATTTGTCCAAAAGCATTAGAGCTATTTACATTAGATGAAATTGTATCAAATATTGATTGATATTTTTCATCTGTAATGGATAATTTGACTTCATTCAACACTTTGTTTAGCATCAAGTGTAACACTTCGTTGTCAAGTAATATGCTCTTGCTATTGTCATATTCATCAATAATAGCATAGCCACTTTCCACATCAAACAAGCCTTCAACAGTATAATCAGCATTGTTTTCATCACATGCTTTTATAACCGTATCCAAATAACCAAGTTCGACTGTATAAATATTGTTATTTTGATTTTGAACAGTAATATTAGAGATATTATCTTTAATTGCGTTGACAACATCGTTATATTCACCAAGGTCAACACTCATATTGGCTTTTAAGATATTGTTGACAAATGCAAATCCAAACAATTCATTTGTTGATAATCTATCTGCCACCCCACCAAGTGCGCTCATTGTTGCAGTTGCAAAATCAAGTGCCAATACTTCGTCTAGAATTGCAAATTTCTCTGCGTAGTTATAGTCAATTAGATTGCCTTGACCATCTACCATATTGTCTGTGATATTGATATATTGTTTGATATTTGGGTCGATTTCTGCATTACTAATTATATTATCAATGATTGGAACAACCAAACTATTGAATATTTTGCTATTTTTCATCAAATCAATAACTGCACCATATTCACTATAATTTGTCATAGGAGCACTTTGCAAATCATTGATAAGAGCTATCTCATTTTGCCATGATGTTACATTATTTAGATTTTGTTTGATTGCCTCTTTAATAGGTTGTCCATTGACCATAACATCGGCAAATTCTGTTGGCAATTCTATATCGTCTACAAAAGTACTAAATAGTGTTACAACAATATTTTTTGTAAGGAGTTTTGAACTAGCGAGAGCAGTATCTACCTTGCCAGCAAGGATTTCCAAATCTTCTGTTGTAGAATAATTTAGATAATCATTGTAAATTGGCAACAATAAGCTAATCTCTGTTTCAAAACTTGTAATACTTGGAATGTTTGCAATTACTTGATTTGCAACACTCTGTAGTGTTGGATCAGTCAATTCACTAGTCCACTTTTCTGCTATGTCTTGAATCATAGATAGTTTCAAAATTTTAGACCCATTAGTAATTGCACCGTCTATTGCTTGCCCCAATGGTTTGAGTGTCGTCTCATCTGTGAAATTCCCACCATTATAGACTTCCATTGCCTTTTTGTATACTGGTTCAAGTAATGTCAATTCTGCCTTAAAATTTGTAATCTTTTTGAGTTCAGGCATCAATATATCAACTGTGTCTTTGACGTTTTGTGGGACTTCCTGTTCCTTAATGTATTTTTGCAAATTATCAAGCATTGCATCTTTTGAACGACTAAACACACTTGTTGTGTTGAGTTTATCAAGCCATTCACCTATTTTTACTAAATTGATGTTTTGAATGTCATCAAACTCATGATTTTTATATGCAGTTGACGCTTCATCAATCACTGCACCAATGATTTTGAATTCATTTTCGTACGAATTGATTGCCGAAACATTTTCAATTATTGGCAAAAGTACATTAGCCAGATTTGCATCCATGTTTTGAGAAATTGTATTATAACCATAATCAGTAAAGGCATCAACGAATTTCACAAAGTTTTCTTGTGTAAACATACCACAATTTTTGACGCTATCCACAATTGAACCCATAATAGTCAGGACGTTGCCGTCAACTTCAAGATTATCGTTTTGGTCAAACAACTTTAACAATTCAACAACATCGCCGACAATATTTGTAA
>CALWPI010000016.1 GCA_944383385.1 uncultured Clostridia bacterium | reverse complement strand
ATTATTCTTTAACAGAATGTTATTATGCAAAAGAATTATCTCCACACTTTGAAGGTGAAGTTCCAAATGGATATATGGTGTCAGTTGGTAAAAGCTTAAATGATATAATGTCTGATGAAAGTGTATTTAGCTTGCTGAATAATAACGTAAGCGAAAAATTTAATTTTGCAAAAGACAAACTACCAGCACTTAAATGGATGAGTGGCACAGAACAACAAGATATAAAAGGTTTTGATAAAACACAAGAAGTATATGTGATATTGACAGAAGACTATGACAATACTTTAGGAAGTGATATTGTTATTAACGATAAGATTGTTATTGCAAATGACATAAATATTGTTTATTCTTCTACACTTAGCAGTCATACCTATATTATTGGCGCAAATGATATTTCGGCACGCGGTAATGCTGGACATATATTTGATGCTCATGGTGTAAATATAGGTGATAACATTGGTATTATTGATTATGTGATTGGTGGAGCAAGCGAAATCACAACAAATACAGGTACTATTTATAGAGTAAAGAGTACAAGTGATAATATTACAGAAACATTTAACACAACCAATAATGGAGTCATTGCCGAGGTTGAAATACATAATCAATCTATTGATATGGATTCAACATATATCAATTCAATTTTTGATAATCCAACGGGAGACAATACAACATATATTGCAACAACTACTCCAATTAATGGCGAAGAAAATATCCGCGAACTTACAAGTTTTGACCCTGTGAATATAATGAGGTATAATTTACGTCAGCCAGATGTATTTTATCATACTTATGATTTAGCAAATGTATTCTATTCAGTAATGAATAGTGATGCTACTTATTCAATGCCACAATTGCGTTGGACTCTAAAATTAAGCATTTTTAATAATGATATTGAGTCAAAATATTATTGGTTGCCAGACAATATACAAGACAATATTGATTTTACAGTAGATTCCAATAGGATAATTACAGTAAAATCTGGCAAAGGTCTAATTTATGCCTTACTTTACAACAAACAATTTGAAAAAATCGTTTTAGGTAATGATATAGACTTGTCTGGTAAAAGCATGCTACATTATAATATCGTGTTATATACACCTTTTGATGGACAGGGATATACAATCAAAAATATGTCTATTGCATATGATAATAGTAGCATTGTTGGGTTAATTAGAGTAATTAATGGAATTACATTTGAAAATGTAATATTTGAAAATGGATACGTTTATAGCAACGCGGGAAGATATAATGGAATAATTGGAGTTATCTCAAATGGTGCTGTTGTTCAAAATATAGCAAATGACAATGTGACAATTATTTCCCCAAATGGATTGACAAGTGGATTGGTTGGTCTTTCAACAAATTCAACAATCCAATATTCTTATGTTGTTTCACAAAGGAAGCTAGATGATTATTATGTATCTAATTTGTTTGGTGCAAATATAGGATCAATTGCTGGTGTGGTAGAAAATTCTACTATAAATCAAGTGTATTCAAGATTTATGAATGTACCTTCTTTCCGTGGTATGACTGGTAATAATAAATTTACTGCCGTACATTCATTATTCTCAGGTGAATCATTTGGTACAAGTATCAATACTCTAAGAACAGATGATTTAGGCTTTGACTGGAACTACGTATGGGCAAGAGATGATAGTATTAGCCAACCACGAAACGATGGTTTCCCTATTCTTCAATTCCAATATGCTTATTGGATAGAAATAGGCAAAGAGGCCGTCAGAGACACTGATTATGGAATTTCTGGAAACAATATTGGTATTATTACTGAAAAAGGACTTGCTTGGTTGTCATATATAACATCTAGTCAAGAAGCATTTTATGAGGCAAACACAGGACTCAGCAATATATCACTTAGTGGTTGTACTGTGCATTTGTCGAAACCAGCATTTGATATGTCAGGTGCATTATGGAGTCCAATTGGTATGGCACAAGGATTTGCAGGAAGGATGTTGGGGTCAGGGTATGTAATTTACAACCTACATATCACCGGCAGTTATATGTTAAATACTAACCCTCCAAATATAGGAGAAAATACTGAAAACTTAAATAGCAATTTGGCATTTGTACAACATTTGAATGGTGGAATTTTAGTTGATATTGTTTTTGAAAATGTTGTTGTTAATGGTAAAGACAATTTAGCAGTTGTGGTTTCAACAATGAGCGGTGGACAGATCAACGGAACGGACGTTATAAATAGTACAATCACTGGTACGGGTTCAAATATTAGTGCTTGTGTAGCTAAACTAGATAATACATTTACCAACAAAGTTGCATCATGTTCGATTTCTAATACAAATATACTTATCACTGGTACAGGCTCTGAACATATTGGTGGAGTGGTTGGTTATAGTAGTTATATGTCTACCAATGTAAAAAGTTATATTCATAATACTACATTGATTAATGTTAATATAACGGCTAAGAGTAGCGCAAAAAATATTGGTGGAATATTAGGTGGTGGACAACTACAAAATATTTACAGGTCTAATATAAATGATTTGAATATCCAAGCAACATCTGGTGAGTATGTTGGAATGATTGCAGGTATATTTACAGGAAAAGACAGTTCATCTGAAATAAATCAAAACTATATTACATCATCAACATTGACTGCATCATCAGGAAAAACTAATAATGGTGGACTTGTCGGAGCAGCAAAAACAGTTGTTTTAGGTGAAAATATATTAATAGATTCAACGTTATCAAGTTGTGCACAAATAATTGGTCAAGTAACTAGTGGAGTTGCAGTTTTCAATTTCTATTCTTCAGGGACTACAAATACAGTACCATATGCTGAAGGGGAGCCATCTCTTCAATCATTAGTTTTGGGACCAAACTTTGGAAGTAGTGCTAATGCAGAAAATTTTGTAGGAGCAGTCAATACTAGTGACTATGCAGTTATGTACTATAACTCATGGTGGGATGTTTATAGAGATACAACATCTTTGGTAAGTAGTATTGTTTACAAACCAAAATCTTTAAGTTCGGGTAACGCCAATATTAATGTTTCTGCATTGGGAACAATTATTAATGGAAAAACATGGTTGAATATCCAAAATAGAGTGCAATTAAGATATTTGGAAGTTCCAAAATTTAGCCTTAAATTGCCTCAAAATATAGCAATAGACGGAATAACGAGTAATATGTTAGGCAAGAGTGTATATCCATTTAGTGGGACGTTAAATGGTGGGAATAATACTATTACTTTGAATATTTCTTCTGGCGATGGAATGACCCTATTGGAGCTTGTAAAAGATTCTGTGCCAAAAACAGATAATGAATATTTAGGGTTATTTGGAAATACAAAGAATTTAACTATAAGTAATACAAACTTTGATGTAAAAAATAATTTGACCATACAAGCTCAAAGGCAAATAACGCCGAAGACGTCTCCATATAAACATGTGTCTCCAATAGTGGCTTATAATAAAAATAGTGCAACTACTCCAGTTCTTAGCAACTGTTCGGTAACCATGGATGGAATGATAGAAAACAAAACTACTAGTAGTATGGCAATCGGTTCAGTGCTTGGTACTTGTGACATAAGTTCGCCAGGATTTGTCATTAGATCTACTCCACTCGAAAATGTAACAATTGACATATTAGGAATTATAAATAATAAAGCTGATAGAACAGGATTGTATATTGGAACATTTTATAATAAAAGAGAATTAACTAATGTAGGTGGTGGAACCACAATAACTGAAGCTTATTTTGGGGGTGGATACAGCACTTATTACTCATCGATGTTAGACACAAATATTCTAACTAAAGATAAGTATGACAAGCTTGAAGCCATTCCAGCAGATACGGAATATGGTAGAATATTTGTTGATGATTATTTCAAAACTAATGTAATAACTGATAGTGGTCAAAATCCAAATTCGTCATCAGAAATTACATTCGATTTTGATACAAATAGTAAAGTTGCATATCTAAAATTTGGGCAATCTCTTACACTCGATTCACCAGCTGCAAATGCTGCATGGTATACTTATTCAAGTAAAATTGGTACTTCAAATAGTGTAACAGTAAGTGCAAGTAATTATAATATCAGAGTCTATCAAGTAAAAGATAGCCAAAAACAATCTTTACCATATGTATATTATCAAGGGCAAATAAAACCACATTATACTTATACAACACAGATAACTATATGGCCGGGTTGTTTGTTATCCGAGGTAATTCCTTCAGGTATAAAAGTTGATGTCGCTATAACTACTACTCGTACGACATATCTTGCTTCAAAGAATGAAACGATACAAGGTCAATATCAATATGTACTTCAAATCGAGGACCAACCATATTCATCTCAAACTCATAAATATAAAGCAGACTATTATCAATTTGGTAGAAGTGGCGAGTTTGTATATAATGGCAATACTTATACAGGTATTCCATACTATATGTACGGCACAAACAGTTCCGCACAAATAAGAGGTAACTTCTCGCCAACATATTCTTTGACACCAAGTGCGATATATTTTGTATATAGTACATCAATTTCGATAGTAAATCCTTTCTATGTCGAATTTCATGGAATTACTTTAGATGGATCAAATTATGCGTCAACTGAGTTGCTTTGTGTAAATGTGACAGATTCTACTCATTATACTCCTAGTGTTGCCGGCTTTAGAAATACGAATTTTGATTACTGGTACTTTACTTATCGTGGGGATATTTATAAATCTAGTGATGCTGATGTAGGTACATTAGGTGCTCTTATAAACAAGGCTCATTATACATTTGGTATTACAAAGCCTATTATATATGCTGTTTATACCGATGCAATATCTGATCAATTACTGTGACAACAACTTTTAATTATGAAGCATGGGGATCAAGCACATTCAATTTAATATTAACATCACCACCTAATATACGAACACCTGAGGACTTAACTCCTTATGTTGAGGATCAACTCTATGGAGGTGAAGAGATAGTAAATAAAACAGATAGAGGAGACTTTTATGCTTGGGAAGTTACGAATAATGATACAGGTGTAACAGTTTCGACAAGAGACCTTGCAGATGAACTTGAAGCAGGATATTCGTATACAATTAGAGCAATATATCGTTAATAAATCCCAAAAAGAACTCCAAACGGAGTTCTTTTTTTGTGCTGTAATAAGATTCAATATGTGAATTAGTTATATATAAATTTATAGCAAATTGTAGCATAAAATAAATATATTTTCTAATTTTTGCCAAAATAGTATAAAGGAGAAATACTGTGAAAAAAAGTGGCAAAAATTTGACAACACCCATTCAAAATGATACTACATTACAAAAAATGTCAAAAGAATCAAATATACATATTACAGGAAATTTGCAAAATGATTTGGATGCGCTCAAATCAGTTTTTGGCGACAGTGAAGATTTGATTGTAAAAGATATTTATATCAAAAACAAACATTTGATTATTGTTTACATCTTGGGGATAGTTGATTTATTACAATTATCAAAATTTGTTGTCGAACCACTGCAAAATCAAAACGAAATAGCAAATGTCAGTGATGTTGTAAATGCGCTGGTTTTAAGTGAAAGCAAAAAGATAAAAGATATAAAAGAAGTGTATGAAAATATATGCAAAGGCAAAGCATGTATACTAATGGATGGTGAAGCAACTGTTATTAGTTGTAGTGTAGATTCCTTTAAGGCTCGTTCAGTGGCTGAACCACCAACAAGTGCTGTTTTGTATGGACCTCGTGCAGGCTTTTGTGAAGACTTGAAAATCAATCTCAATCTTATTCGTCACATATTATCAACTCCACACTTGGCAAGGAAAAGTATAAAAGTAGGGAGAATCACCCATACAGATATATCTGTTGTGTATTTGGACAACGTTGCAGACAAAAAAATAGTTAAACAAATTGTACAGACATTAGAAAAAATTGATATTGACGGCATTATTGATTCACATTATATTGTTCAGTATCTTGCACAGTACAAATACAGCATTTTTAAGCAAATTGGTATTACTGAAAAGCCGGATATATTGTGTGCAAAAATGCTCGAAGGCAGGGTGGGAATATTAGTTGATGGTTCACCAATTGCACTGACTTTGCCATTTGTACTAATTGAAGACTTTCAGGCAAGTAATGATTATTATCAAAACAGCAAAAGAGCAACGTTTGTGAGATTCATAAGAATTCTTTCAATATTTATGAGTATTTATGTTCCTGCCATGTATGTTGCAGTGCAACTGTTTCATTACAAGGCTATCCCACTAAAATTTCTTACAACAATCATCAACAGCACACAAGGATTGCCATTTACACCTTTTGCAGAAATGTTATTTATATTGTTATTGTTTGATATTTTGTACGAAGCCAGCCTTCGTATGCCGTCATATTTGGGACTTGCTATGTCCATTGTGGGAGCATTGATTCTTGGAGATATGGCTGTCAAAGCAGGGCTCGTGAGCCCACCAGCAGTGACAGTTATGGCACTATCAGGTATTACAATATATACAATACCCGACCAAGTTAGTCAACTGTCTTTACTAAGACTATTATTTGTTATCGTAGGTGGCACGCTGGGATTTTTTGGTATAACAATACTGACACTTTATTTTATCATTTATCTTAATGACTTTGATAGTTATAGCGCGCCATATCTATCTCCAATGTCGCCAGTATCATTTAAGGACATGAAGGATAGCGTTATAAAAAGTGATATTTCGAAAATGACTACGCGTCCACAAAGCATATCAACAATCAACAAAACTAGACAAAAAGGAAGGGTGGATAATGAAAAACAAAGTAACAATTAGACAAGCTTCGATGTTAGTTTTTTTAGCAGTTATCTCTATGAAATTTCTTTTAATGCCAGCTACTATGAGCAAGTACGCAGATAGAGATATTTATTTCGCTGTGTTTTTAGGACTGGCTATTGATTTTGTGACACTTATTATATATTTGCAAACAGCAAAAAAATATCCTAATAAGACATTTTATGACATTATGAGTGATCATTTTGGCATTATTTTTACAAAAGTTATATATTTTTTGCTGGCTATTATTTTCTTTTTTAAGGCGCTGTTTGTTATCAAGGCAACACATGCATATTTTTTGGACACATTATATGACGAATTTGATTGGTGGCTGTATGTAATACCACTTATTATATTTCTTGCTTTTGTGCTAAAAAAGAACTTTCGAGCGCTGGGAAGAACTTGTGAGATTTGCATACTAATAATTTTTGTCGCGATTATTATTTGTCTTATTTTGCCGATAGGGAATATAGAACTCATAAATGTCTTTCCTATTCTTAATAATGGATTAGAGCCAGTATTTTCTGGCTGGGTGAGATGCAGTTATGGATTTGGAGATTATCTTATTGTATTGCTTCTAATGGGCAACATAAAAAAATCAGCAAATCTAAACAAAATTGCATACTATGCTGTTCTTGCTATTATCCTTATAACAACATTTTTCTTTGAATTTGTTGCATTGTTTGGAGATATGTCTACCAATCAACAACTTGCCATATCCGACATTAGTGTCCATGCACAACTCCCAAACACACTGGGCAGAATTGATTGGCTCATTATATTTTTGTGGAGTGTAACGCTTCTTTTGACTTGCGCTATTTTGGTGTTTGCAAGCAAAAAATGTCTCGATGTTGTTATTGGCAAAAAAATGATATCTAATGTTATTGTCCTTATTTCTATTTTTGCTATGATTTTGCTTTTGTATCTCAATTTGGCGTTGCTTATAGAAATTGTAACTTCGATTTATTACATTGTATTCTCTATGACAATATATTTAGGTATTCCAATTCTTTTGATTTTTTGCAGAGTCATAGATTTTGCAAGAAAACCCAAAGGCAAGGTGAGATATGAAGTGGCTTAAAAATTTAGCAAAGAAACAAACATTTTTGGTGTTTTTGGCTCTTGTTATTATAATGATACCGATTGCTCTTTATCAATCATCTGCTTTTGATAAATATGCTCTTGTCACTGTGCTTGGAATTGACAAACAAGACGACGGTACAATTGAGACAACGGCACTGGTTCTTACACCACAAGTGTCAGGCCAATTTTCACAAAATATAAGATTATTTTCAACAAAGGGTAACAACATATCTCAATGTATGTTTAGATTGGGGGTAAATCTTGGCAAACAGGTGGGGCTAGCACATTGCGAAGCCATAATACTTGGGGAAGACATTGTACAAGACGATATAACAAAATATCTTGATTATTTTGTTAGAAATGAAAATTTGTCAATAAATAGTGCACTCATAAATTGTCCAACCAAAGCAAGTGAACTAATAGAAACATTATCAAGTATTCAAGAACAAGATGACGTGTCAATACAAAATATCATTACTCACAATAAAAATATTTTGTTTACTGCAAATATTAATATAGAAAATTTTTATTCAAATTATGAATCAAAAAATAATGCATATTTTATGCCCATTATATCAGTAGAAGAAAAAGAGCAGAGCAATCAAAGCAGTTCAAAAGAAGAAGGGCAAGAAAGCAATAATTCTTCACAAAAGAGCATAAACGCACAAGGACAAACAGCAATTTTTAAGGGTGGTAAAAAGGTTAGAGAATTGAGTGTAGAAGAAATATATGCGTACAATTTGTTGAGCCCTACTACAAAGGAAGGGATACTAATAATTGATAATTTAGTTGACGAGGACAAAAAAGGAGCAAATATGGTATTGGACGTCAAACAAAAAAGAGTCAAATATATAGCAAAGTTTGTGGACGACAAACCAGTATTTAATATTTCTTGTGATATGATAGTAAGTGTCAATGAACTAATGGCAGACAATTATTCTGCAAGTGATTTTGAGTCAACCGATACACAAATATCAAAAATTACCAAACAACAAATAAAAGAAAAGTTGCAAGAATATGCAACTCTTATAATAAATGGTATGAAGCAAGACGGAGCAGATACTCTTGATATATATTCGTATTTTAATGCTTATCAAAATAAAAAATGGAATAAATTTCTAGGAAACAATGAAGATTATTTGTCTAAAATCATTTTTACATTTGATGCTAATATAAAATGCGCTTTGTAATGTTTTATACAAATAACAACATCATATTGTCAATTACTATATAGTTATTGTCAACATAATGACAATATATATGATATAATAAAAATAAAAAAGACACATTAATGTGTCTTTTTATTTGTCTGTAAGAATGGCTTTTATTCTGCGCACGCCAGCACTACAACTTTCTTCTTTTGTGATATGGAATACACCAAGTTCTTTTGTATTTTTTACATGTGGACCTTTGCAAATCTCTTTGCTATAATCACCAATAGTATATACAGTTACCTTGTCTCCATATTTATTATTGAATAGTCCAATAGCACCACATTTGATTGCTTCATCTGGTGTCATTGTCTCACAAGTGACATCAAGGCCACGTTTGATTTGAGTATTGACTGCGTCTTCTATTTCTTTTATTTCTTCTGGTGTCATTTTGTGGTCGAGATTGAAGTCAAAACGCAATCTCTCTGGTGTATTATTACTACCACGTTGGCACAAATCGTTTCCAAATTTTTTTCTAAGTGCAGCATGCAATAGGTGGGTTGCTGTGTGATATTTTGTTTCCATGAGTCCAGTGCCTGACAGTCCACTAGTAAATACTTGTGTATTTGCTTTGCTCTTTTCTTTGTGTTCTTTCTCGCACTTTCTAAATTCGTCCATATCAACTTGTATACCATGATTTTGAGCCATTTCAATAGTGATTTCGATAGGGAAACCAAATGTTTCGTATAGTCTAAACGCAACAGCTCCACTCATTTTGTCGTTTGTGATATTCTTTATTGCTTTGTCAAATTCTTTGAGTCCTTGACCTATTGTGTTATTGAACTTTTTGATTTCACGGTTTAATTCGGTTATAATCAAGTCATGATTTGTGACCAAACTTGGATAATATTCTTTGAATATATCTATATATAGTTCGGCAAGGTCACATAGTTTGTAGGCATCAATTCCAAGTGAACGAGCATAATTTACACTACGTCTTATGAGTCTACGTAGCACATAACCACGTCCAACATTGCTAGGTGTGGTTGGCACTTCGTCGCCAATTAGCATTGTGCTGGCTCTCATATGGTCAGCAATTATTCTCATTGCACGTGTTGTTTGTTCGTCTGTGCCATATTTTTTGTTTGATAGCTCTTCTATTTTTTTGATACAACTTTGAAGGACGTCTGTTTCATACACACTTTTCATACCATTTAATACACAAACAGCACGTTCAAGTCCCATACCTGTATCAATATTTTTCTTTTCTAGTTCGACTAGTTTGCCGTCTTCTGTATGAGCATATCCCATAAACACGTCATTCCATATTTCAAGGTATCTACCACAATCGCAAGAAGGTGAGCAGTTTGGCCCACATGGTTCCTTGTCTGTGATAAAGAACATTTCACTATCCGGACCACAAGGACCGACTTCGGCTGCTTGCCACCAGTTGTCAGCAGTATAGAATATGTGGTCCTTTGGCATACCAAGGCTTGCCCATTTGTTGTATGCTTCGACATCTTTTGGAGCATCATCATTTCCTGCAAATACAGTTACAGCCAAACGTTCTTTTGGAATGCCCAAATATTTTTTGCTAGTCAAGAATTCCCAACTGTATTCTATCATTTGTTCTTTGAAATAATCTCCAAGACTCCAATTGCCTAGCATCTCAAAGAATGTCAAGTGACTTGCATCACCTACACTATCAATATCGTTTGTACGCAAACATTTTTGGTAATCACACAGTTTTGTCCCTTGTGGGTGTGGTTCGCCAAGAAGGTATGGAACAAGTGGGTGCATACCAGCAGTGGTAAAGAGCACACTGTTGTCATTTTGTGGTACAAGAGATGCACTATCTATTTGTGTATGACCGTGGTCTTTGTAAAATTTTATCCACATGTCTTTTAATTGTTTTGTTGTTAGTTTTTCCATAAATTTCCTTTTATCAAATGAGAAGTGACAAATTTTCATTGTCACTTCACCATTGTATCACTATTTTTGTGAATATAAAAACATTTTAGAATATATCGTCAATATTCCCGTCATCTACTGGAATAATATCTGGCATACTATCTTCGTTATGTTCTACTGATTGATTTTTTGGTTTTGATTGCTCACCAGGTACGGATTCGACTAGACTTTGCATATTGGCATCTTTTTCAAGATTGACAAATGTTGTAATGGAAGGAATCCATTTGACTTTGATAGTACCCAAACTACCATTACGGTGTTTTGCAATAATGATTTCTGCAATATCATTGCCTTTTTCGTTTTCTGGTGCGTCATTGTACATATCTGGACGATATATAAACATAACAATATCTGCGTCTTGCTCAATTGCACCTGATTCACGAAGGTCAGCGAGCATTGGTCTGTGGTCTTTTCTGGCTTCGACTGCACGAGACAGTTGTGATAGTAATATAATAGGCACATTGAGTTCACGAGCAGCAATTTTTAGATTACGTGTGATTTCGGAGATTTCTTGTTGTCTATTGTCTGTGCTCTTTCCGTTTGACATAAGTTGCAAGTAGTCTATCATTATTATATCAAGTCCATGTTCACTTTTGAGTCTACGACATTTTGACAAAATATCCACAGGAGTATTTAGTGAACTGTCGTCAACAAATATCATTGCTTTGTCAAATTGTTCTTTGGCAGCAAGCAATGCTTGCCATTCTTGTGTTGACAAATCACCTTTTAATGCTTTGCCCATATCAACATAAGCAAGAGAACAAATACTCCTTTGAGCAAGTTGGATTTTTGGCATTTCTAGTGAGAAAATTGCGACTTTTTTCTTGCCTTTGACTGCGGCATAGTTGACTATATTCATAGCAAGAGATGTTTTACCACAACCTGGACGCGCAGCGATAAGAATTAGGTCACTGTTTTGTAGTCCGTTGGTAATATTATCTAGTCCGTATAGTCCGGTAGATATACCACGCAAACTATTTCTATCTTTTTGAATTGTCTCAAATTTTTCTAACACTTCATTAAATGTAGGTTGTAGTGAAGAAAGTGATGAACGGTCTTCTTCTTGACTGATTTCATATATGGCTTTTTCAGCAAACTGAATAGCATTTTCTTTGTCTTTTCCGTTATAAGCATTTTCGATTATGTCGTTTGATGCAGATATTAGTTGACGAAGAATGCTATCCCTTTTGACAATGTCGATATATGATTTGTAATTGCTTGCACTTGGCACAACATTTGTAAGTGTTGCGATATAATCATATCCACCCACACTTTCTAACATATTTTCGTTATCCAACTCATCAACTAATGTAACAAGGTCGACAGGACGGGATGCAGAATATACTTGGTACATTGCATGAAATATTATTTTGTGTGCTTCTAGATAAAAATCATTTTCTTTTAGTTCGGTCAGTATATCCATAGGTGCTTTTTCATCAATGAGTACACAGCCTAATACGCTTTGTTCGCTTTCGACACTGTGTGGTAAAATTCTTTTTTCTATTGTGTTATTATTTTTCATTATTTTTCACCATTTTTTTTGTTATTTTCTTCAACATTTGTTGTTATTTCAATATTCGTATTTTTATTTGATTTGATGTTTTTGTTGCTAGTTTTTATCACAGTTTTAGCGTCTTCTTTTTTGTTTTCTTTGCGTATTTGTATTGCATTAGATATTACATAACACGTGAGAATGACAATCACTGCAACAAAAGAAATGACTGCAACGCTTGCCCATGTACTCATTTTGTCATACACAAGATAGGACGTAAGAGCCATAAAAGGCAGTGCAATCAAAATAAAAGTGCCATATTTTTTGAAATATTTTTTCATTTTTCTTTTGTCTAAAAAATATTCATTCATGTCTTATCACCTTATGATTTATAATAACACAATACATTTTATTTTACAAGCCAATATTACAAACTCGCATTTGATTTGCACCAAGTTGATATGGTTTTGAAGTATATTTTTTCAAAAGCATTGATATTCAAGAGTCTATTTTTAATTCGACAATAATATTCTGTATAATATTTGTATTCTTTGCTTTTGTGTCAAAATTAATGTATAATCAAAATCGAGAAGGAAAGAAATGAAAAAAATATTTGTTGCAATTTTTACAATATTTTGTTGTCTACTATTTGCAGGGTGTGCAAGTGTAGACTATTCTCGCGTTGTGTATGGCGACGGTTCAATGAAAGACGTATATACAATTACTGTGCAAAATATAAACGCTCCTAGTGCAAGAAAAATATATTTGCAAATGACAGCAGATTTGGAAAGTTATATTGCAAATGAAAAAGCATATTATATACAAACTGTTAGAGAATATTTTGACGGAGAAGAAGAAACAAAATATGTCAATGGTTATGACTTTTTTATACAACAAGACAAAAACGGAGATGAATATACAACAACAGTGACAAGAGCATATTTATCTCTTGACGTATATGACGTATATTTGCAGGTCATGAGTGGGACATTGGGTGGCAGTGAAGATGAAGGAGAGAGTACGGGTAATGGATACGTTCTTGAAGACGGATTTTTCTTCAAACAATATGCCACATATTCTGTAAACTGGTTTTATTCGTTAATGCAAGACGAAACAGTGAGAGCAGCATTTGAAAATGCTATGCAAGACACAGAATATAACATTGCGAATTTTTCAAGTTATCTAGACATTTCACAAACCTATGTCTGTCCTACAAACAGCAAATTACACGCAAATTGTGATAGCACAGACGAATATTTGGGATATACTTTGTATGAGTGGGATTTGACTGATAAATATGACGAAGGGGAAGGATTTCAACTAAAATTTTATTATAACATACCAAATGCCACAAATTGGTATATACTATCTATGGCAATAGCTGTTGTTGTCGCTTTTGGACTTAGTATAGCGATGTTTGTTTATGTGCTTGTCAAACACACAAAATTAATGGCAATTGAGACAAAAGAAAAACAAGAATATAAAAAACGTACCGAAATTGATAAAGATGACGGACTAGAATAAAAAAAAGGAGATTTCTCCTTTTTTTCAGTGTAATAAAATATAAAAAGCATAAAATAAAAGTAACAACATTTATTAGTAGTTTTAATTAAATGAAAAAAAACGTTTGTAGATATATAAATTATTTTGTTATACTAAATTGTAATAGGTAGGTAAATTATGCAAAAGAAATGGAAAATTTGGTCAATAATTTGTACAGCACTCTTTGTTTTGTGTTCAGGAGTGCTATTATTGTTGCCACAAAAACAAGTTTATGCCGAAGAAAATCCAGGCAAAGTTGTGTTTTATGAAATAAATCACTCGGGATATCAAACAAATAAGCCCGTTGAATCTTTTTGGAATAGGGATATGATTATTCTAAAAAATATTGGTGGAACGGGTGTTGATGTTTCCAACTATTCTCTTTGGTCACAAGGGTCTAAACAAACTCAATATTTTATACAATCAATAGTTGATTTCCAAAGTGTTGGGGTTCTTGATTCTGGCGAATACATTGTGATTATTAACAACGCTAAGGCATGGGATTTGCAAGAATCTAATTTACCACAATTCATAACTCAATCGCAAATTAATAACGTTTTAGTAACCGGAAGTTTGTCAACTAATACTAATAAGACTTATCTTTTGTATAAAGAGAGTGAATTGCCAGATATGTATAAGGTTGGTGGAGTAAAAGCCACACAAGACAACGAAGAATTTATGGCTGACGAAAATGTCAGTGATTTGGTAGGTGTAGGAAATGCAAATTCTTATCTCTATGGTACTCAAACGGTAGAAGTAGGACAATCTATTAGAAGAATTGCAGATACTGGCAACAACCAAACGGACTTTGAAGTAATTAATAATGATTATATAAGTGAAACGGATAATACACTTGCATATCTTATTGGTCAAGTAGACAACACAGTGACAATTGCAACAGCAAAGGTGCAAGAAGACAACACAAGTGCTAGCATTAGAGCAAAGGTCACTGACATCAATGACAGGATTTTGACAGTACAAGACAAAGGGTCTGCAATACTAGTCGAAGTGTTGGGCAGTGATGCACTAGTAGAAATTGCAGAAAAAGACGAAGTAGTATTCACTGGTACAGTTGTGACAAAGAATGGCCAAAAAATGCTACAAGTGACAAATGATACAGATAGCATCAATGTAAGAAGTCACGGAAACACACTAACGTATTTTGATGCAACACTTTATGATTTGACTGCAACACACGAGAACTTAAACAAAATGATTTCTTTGCGTGCAGCCCTTGTTGAAAACGATACACCAAAATATATAATGAGCAATCAAACAAGAATTGATTTGACTAATGCTGATAAAATTAGTAATGGTTTTTATTGGAACATCAAAGGTATTTTGAGATATGACGGAACAAATTGGTCAATTGATTGTGATGAAACTAGCTTGATGTTAGATAGTGGGCATCCATACGGAACTTTGACAAGTGTTCGTGATATGAGTACAAGCGACCAAGATATCGTTGTCACTGCATATTTGACCTACTACAATGGTTCATCATTTACTGGGACTATACAAGATAGTAGCGCTGGTCTTGGATTATATTTTAGCAAATACAACAGTGATGTCGCTATTGGCGATTATGTTACACTAGTTGGTCAAAGAAATACTTATAACGGAAATGAACAACTACAAAATGTAGAAATACTATATATAGACAAAGAAAATGAAACACCAGCACCAAGTGCTGTTGAATATGATTATTCAAATCCACAATATGACAATTTGGTGTCACTTGGTACAGTAGATGTTGCTAGCGTAGAGTCGAAAAAAATATATACAGTGACATACAAAGGACAAAGTGTAAGATTGTCATTCAATGAGAATTTTAGTTTGTATGTTGGAGATACGATACAAGTAAATGGTGCAATACCAATGCACTACAATCAAACGGGAACATCGCTTAATGTGATTGCAAACAATGTCAATTTCGTCAAAAGACTCAATTTGCGTGTAATTGACGTAATATTAAATAGCAATGACAGTGACACGGTTGAAAACGTTCGTGGATTTGTCACATTGATTGATACTACTAACAATTATATTGTTATTCAAAGTGAAGGGTATGGCATAAAAGTCACAGGTGTGACTGGTGAATTTGCTATAAACGATATAGTAGAAGTGACCGGTGTATATCACATACCAGCAGATGATTACAAATATATTGCCGCAACTAGTGTGGTTGAAACAGAGAAACCATTAGACATTGAAGACGCAAAGAGAATATTAGAGAGTGAAAAAGATGGCGAAGACTTCTCAATAATTGATGATAGTTGGCAATCATTACTTGCAACTGTGCAAGAAGTACAAGTGGTATCTGTTGACGGCAATGATATAGTTATTCAAGACAAAGTGGATACAAATCCAAAAAATACACTTGTAGCGCATACAACATTTGCTCATTCATTTGACGAATATGACGTACTAACAGTAGTTGGTGTCATTGGCAAAGTAAATGGTCAACAATGTTTGATTGTATCTAGTGAAGAAAATATCAAAACTCATTTGACAACATTTGAATCAGTGATAGACAATGCAATTGTTTCTAGTGTTGTAGAGAATGCATATATCCGTGGAACAATCACTCATATTGAATATTCAACTACGGGGTCGGGATATATATCATCATTTACAATGCAAGACGAAAACAATGTTGGTATATTAGTCACATTTGAATCATCTATACCTGCATCTGTTAGATTGTGGGATACGGTGACAGTCAATGGTACTGTAAATTATAGTAAAAAACTGAACGGTGAAGTTCTATATCTAGAATCCACTTCAAGCAGAATAACAGATATTGTTCATAATAGTAGTGCAGTCAACAGCACAACTCTCACACCAAATCAAATTGAAAGCGATTTGGCATTAAACTACAATGGTGTTTATGTATCACTTGACAATATGAAGATTGAAGGATATTTGACAGGCACGTCACTACTCAAACTCACAAATGGCAATTTCACAATGTATGTAACCAATTTGGCTGATATGAATAATTTGACAACGTTAGGAGACGTAAAAATCGGTGATACAGTCACTGTTACTGGTACATTGCTATATACAAATGCAGGAGAAGACACCTATCAATACGAAATGGTAGTAAATGAAAATACATCTACATTTACCAATGTTGTAAAAGGCAAAATATCTCTTACATTCTATCAAAATAATGATGCTTGGGACAAAAATGAGCCTTTGCAAGTAGTAGAAAACATTACACGTGGCACACTCTATACAATCACTACTGGTGTTGTGCAACAAGACGGCTATATTTTCAAAGGTTGGGTTGTTGTGCCATACAATGATGACAGTACAAGATACAATGTTGGCGACGGCATTATCGCAAGCGATACAAATATGATACTTGTTGGCTTGTGGGTAGAAAAATATGCAATCACATTTGAATGTAACGGTGGCAGTGAGATACTACCAATCGAAGGAGAAGTAGGCGCTACAATTAGTGCACCAACTACACCAACAAGAGAAGGCTATAAATTTGCTGGTTGGTATAGTGACCCAGATTTCAAACATGTTTATGTGTTTGATACCATGCCAGACCATAATGTGACACTATATGCAAAATGGAACAAGGACAATACAACACTGATTATTATATTGAGTGTGATTATTGGTATTGTGGTCGTTGACGCAGTTGTAATGGGTATTGTGATTTATAGAATTAACAAGAAGATGAAAATCATTCAAGGATACTAAAAAGTATAGAATATCATAAAAAGGAGCAATCGCTCCTTTTTGTTTCGCTGTACATAATTTGTAAACACAACATAAATAATTATTTTGCAAACAAACTATAACATTATATAATATGGTATAGGTGGGATATGAGAGAATATATTGCACAAGAACAAACGACACTGATTAAAAGTATACAAAAGGCTTTTCCAAAACTAAACTATGTCACAATTAGTCGTGTTTTGAGAAAAAAAGATATTAAAATAAATGGCAAAAGAGTAAATAGCGATGTTGTAATCAACAAAGGAGATAACGTTCAAGTTTACATTGATTTTGACAAAGAAGATAATGTTGAGATAATTTATCAAGACAGCAATGTTGTTGTAGTCAACAAACCATATGGGATTGAAGTTGTTGATGAGAACAAAAGAGAAAAAGATTTGACACAACAAGTCTCATTGCAGACGCAAACAAATGTATTCCCTTGTCATAGACTAGATGTCAATACAGAAGGGGTTATAATATTTGCCAAAACGCAAAAAGCCTATGATATCATTACACAAGCATTCAAAAATCATAAAGTGACAAAAATATACAATGCATGGGTACAAGGTAAAATGGAGAAGAAACAAGATACTCTAAAAGCATACCTTGTAAAAGACGAAAAGTCAGCAAGAGTGTTTGTGTATGACAAATCTAGCACAAACGCAAAAGAAATTATTACAAAATATAGAGTACTAAAAGAGTTTGCTAGCACCTCACTTTTAGAAATCACACTAGAAACAGGGCGAACACATCAAATAAGAGCGCATCTATCTCATATAGGACATCCTGTTGTTGGTGATGACAAATATGGTAATCGTGAATTAAACAAAAAATTTAATCTCAAAAAACAATGTTTGACATCGGTATTGCTAAAATTTGATTTTGCCAATAGTGAACTTAATTATTTGAATGACAAAGAATTTTGCGTTCAACCAACATGGCTAAAATATACAAGCAAAGACCAAACAAATGAGTAAAAACAAAAAAGCAGTCGCCTGCTTTTTTTATTTTTCTTCATTATTATTGTTTTCTGTTATATTAGTTTCGGTTTTATTTTCTTGTTCAATAGATGTTTTATTTTGTTGTTCAACAGTTTTTTTAATTTCGTTGTCTTCTATTATCTTTGTTTTAAGTTCAATATTTTCATTAGAATTATTTTCTAATTGTTTTGATTTTTTGTTTGCTTTTTTCTTTTTATTTTTTGGAGTTGGCACAAAAAATCCTTTTCCAATTACTTCGTTGACGTTGGTACTAAATACAAATGCATTTGGGTCGACATCAGCAACTATTCGTCTTAGTGCAGGTGCACGATATTTATTTATCAAACATAGTATCATACTTTTGTCATGATGGGTATACATACCTGTTGATTTTATTTCGGTCGCACCACGACGTATTTCTGCAAAAATTTTTGCACTGACTTCTTCTTTTTTGTCCGTGATAATATAATATGCACGTACACCTTTTGCTCCGTCAATTATTATATCTGTCGTCTCGCTTGCAAGGAATATTGCAATGATTGAATACAACAAACTATTGACACCATAGGCAATTACACTAAGAGCCAAAACAAACACATTACAAATCATGATGATTTGACCTGTTTTTAGAACATGAGTTTGGTTTCGAATAATTGTTGCAAGCATATCAGTGCCACCAGTTGAGCCATTATTTCTCAAAACAAATCCTGTTCCTACACCAAATATAATACCACCATATAGTGCGGCGACCAGCAAATCTTCTGTAAATGTCCAAGGTATCAAACTAGTAAGTTCAATAGTCAAAGAATA
Organism: uncultured Clostridia bacterium; assembly: GCA_944383385.1. GTDB lineage: Bacteria > Bacillota > Clostridia > Christensenellales > UBA1242 > CALWPI01. The sequence continues at coordinate 354 of CALWPI010000016.1, read as the reverse complement.
TGACACAATACCAATTAGAGCCATTATAGCAAATTTTTTGCCAAGCAGTTTGTAGGCAAATATATATAATGCAATATTTAATGCAAAGTAAAATATTGAAGGATTGATAACAATATTGATTTCGCTTAAAAATTCAGAAATAATTGCAGCCAAACCACTGAATCCACTAGGTGTAATATTATTAGGAACCAAAAACATATTAAATCCAAGCCCCATAATAACTGTTCCTATGATTATCATGATGACGTTTATAATATCTCGTTTGAGATTGTCATTATTCATTAGTTGCAAAAATCTCCTTAACCAAAGTGATTATATAATAATTTGCTATAAAATACAAGAACAAAACAAACA
>CALWPI010000015.1 GCA_944383385.1 uncultured Clostridia bacterium | reverse complement strand
CCTCCACTAGCAGTTGCACCAATAAAGCCTGTTAGTCAAGTTATTGAGTATGCAACAAGTGTTATGGATAGCAAAAAAATACTTATGGGAATGCCAAACTATGGATATGATTGGACGCTTCCATATGAATCTGGAACGTCTGCCGAAGTATTAACTAATGTGCAAGCTGTCAATCGTGCTGTGGAATATAAGACTAGTATTGAATATGATACAAATAGTCAAGCACCTTATTATTACTATACTGACACTAATGGTAAAAGACACATTGTTTGGTTTGATAATGCATCAAGCACATATGCTAGATTGATGTTAGTAGATAAATATAATCTAGCAGGGGTTAGTTATTGGAATATCAATAATTATTTTAGTCAAAATTGGCTTGTGTTAAATGACCTTTTTGATATTGAAAAGGTATAATAATCTAATTGACAAATGCACATACTTGTTATATACTGAATTCGTAATAAGGAAGTATTTATGTCAAAAAATTTGCAACAACAACAATATTAATTTTGTGTATGCTAAACATACACAACTTTTGTTGTTGTGGGTGAATAAATATTTTAGACACCTGCTGGGTGTCTATTTTTTTTGAAAGGAGATTATTATGAAAGAAAAATACAAGTATGAGTACGTATCCAATTTTCCAAAACGTGCAGTAGTGACAAGTGGATTGCCTTATGGTAATAAATCACTGCATTGTGGTCATTTGACACTATACATTCATTCAGATTTTTATGCGAGATTTTTGAGAGACCGTATTGGAAGTGAAAATGTCATATATCAGTCAGGTACAGACTGTTATGGTAGCCCAATTCTTGAAGGGTATAGGAAATTGGTCGAGATTGGTAAATTCTCAGGCACAATTGAAGAATATGTTGGACATTATCATAATTTACAAGAAGACATTTTGAACAAATATAATATTTCACTCGACATATTTGGTGCAAGTGCATTTGGTGAAGAAAAAGATGTTCATGAAAAGGTGTCAAAAGAAGTTTTTGATAGTTTGCTAAAAAATGGATATCTCAAAAATTTGAGTGCTCTACAATTTTTTGATGTGAAGAAAAATACGTTCTTAAATGGTCGTCAAGTTATGGGAAAATGTCCAATTGAGGGATGTACGAGCGAGCATGCTTATGCTGACGAATGTGATTTGGGGCATCAATATATGCCACAAGAACTTATTGACCCAATAAGCACGCTATCTGGCGAAAAACCAGAATTGAGACGTATAGGCAACTGGTATTTTGATTTGGATAACCACATTGATTTATTAAAAGAATGGACAAAATATCTTGCTGAACATTCAACTACAAGAAAATTTGCAATAAAAGAAATAAACGAATTTTTGAAAAAACCAGAACTTTACATCAAAAAAGAATATTTGGATGACTTCAATGATGTGACAGGACTACCAAAACACGAAGTAATTATTGATAACAAACCTTCTTTTACAGTTATTTTTGATAAATTGACCGATAGAGAAAAGGCTTGCGAAATTCTCACTAGTCTTGGTATTAGATACAGGACAGGAAAAACACTTGTGCCATTCCGTTTGACAGGTAATATTTCTTGGGGAGTTCCTGTGCCAGATACAGATGAGCTAAAAGATTTGACATTCTGGGTGTGGCCAGAAAGTCTTTGGGCACAATTTTCATTGACAAGAGCGTACTTAAAGAGAACGGACAGGGAAGATGAATGGAAGAAGTGGTGGTGTAGCAAAGATGCAATTGCTTACCAATTTATTGGTGAAGACAACATTTATTTCTATGGTCCTGCACAAACAGCAATTTGGTTATGTTTGCAAGGCAAAAATCCAAGTATGGATATCAAGGAAGGACAATTGTCTATTCCACAACTAATAGATAACAAACACACTTTGTTTTTAGGTAAAAAGGCAGGTTCAAGTTCGGCTATCAAACCACCAATGGCTGACGAGCTTTTGGCACATTACAGTCCAGAACAGTTGAGAATGCATCTGCTATCTCTCAATGTTGGTAACAATAATGCAAGTTTTATGCCAAAACCATACAATCCAGATGCAAAATACGAAGAACAAGACCCAGTTGTTAGAGAATATAACTTGTTAACCAACGTTTATAATCGTGCGCTTCGAACTCTATTCTATGCTTGGCAAAACTATTTTGAAGGCGTTGTGCCTTATGGCGAACCAGATGATGAAGTAGTCAATGAAGCAAGAAAGATTGCAAACAATGTCGAAAGATTTATGTTTGAGCAAAAATTCCATATGGTCATATATGAACTTGATACTTATATTAGAAATATCAATAAATATATTTCAAAAAATGCAAAAGAAATGGGTGTTGATATGGAATTATCCAAAAAAGTGATAATCAATGCTCTATATATGTGCAAAGTCGCCATGGTCATTCTTCATCCAATGGTACCAACTAGCATTGAAAATCTTGCAAAAAAACTAAAAGTAGACGACAAGATATTTAGTTGGGAAACTATTTTGTGTCCAATATATGATTTTGTTGAAGACAAAGACAATTACAAACCAGAATTTTTGGAGCCAAAGACAGATTTCTTCACAATTCCTGATTGCCAAAGAAATATATAATATATATTAGAAAAGTCGACAATGTCGACTTTTTTTGTGCACTTTATAAAAATCTTACTTGCAATGCATAATTAGAATATAGTACAATATGTTGGGGAGAAATAATGAAAGTATTTGCTATTAGTGATTTGCATTTATCAATAAACAATCCAAAACCAATGGATATTTTTGGACCAGTTTGGGACAACTATTTGGATAAGATTGAGCAAAGTGTCAACAAAAATGTTGGTGAGAATGATTTGTTGCTCATACCAGGAGATATTAGTTGGGCAATGAAATTAGAAGATGCAAAAAGTGATCTGGAATATATATCCACTAGACTCAAAGGTCAAAAAATTATTTTGCGTGGTAATCATGATTATTGGTGGGGAAGTATATCAATGCTGAGGAAAATACTGCCAGGCAATATTTTAGCGATACAAAATGATGCGATAAGATTTGACAAAGTAGTTATTTGTGGGACACGTGGTTGGGTAGTGCCTGAATATACGCACAAGACTGCAAATGATGAAAAAATATACAATAGAGAACTCTTGCGTCTTGAATTGTCACTCAAAAACGCAGAAAGAATCAAACAGCCTGGCGATAAACTAATCTGTATGATGCATTATCCACCATTCAACAGTAAATACGCAGAGAGTGATTTTACAAAAATGCTTGAAAAATACGGAGTAGATATTGTCGTGTACGGGCATTTGCATAGTCAAGACACAAAACATGCACTAGTGTACAAATTGAACAGCATTGAATATTATTTGACATCTTGTGACCTGGTCGACAACAATGTGGTGCATATTTGTGATATAGAATAATTATGCACGTAGGAGAATAAATATGAAAAAGAAAACAACAATATTACCTGATAACAAATGGAGACTTAGATTACCAAAGGAGTATTGTGATAAGTTTTTGGAAAATCAAAATGTTGTATACTTGTTTAGAGTAAATGACATGGAATATGTCCTATATGATAAGGCATATTTTGAAAATACTATGATACCAAAGATTTTGAACAAAAAATTTGATAACAAAGAAAAATTAAGAGCATTTAGACGAGTAGTGTTTGCACACACATATGATTTGGATGTTGATGCTCACAATAGAATAGTTATACCACAAATGTATCGCACATTTTTGAATGGCGATATACAATTTGAAATGAAAGATAATGGATTGGTGTTGTATGGTAAGACTAATGCAGATAGTGGGCCAAAAGGTGATACTAGCAAGGGCGTTGACGCCAATGAGAAAATAATTGGGGAAAGCGATAAAGAAAATGAAGATGAACGAGAATAATATTGAAATACAATTTCACCATATTCCTGTAATGCTTGATGAATGTATCAATGGGCTCAATATCAATCCTAATGGTATTTATTTGGACGGAACTACGGGTGGCGCTGGTCATAGTAGTGTCATTGCAAGCAAATTAAAAAATGGCAAACTTGTTTGCATTGACAAAGATGATGATGCACTATCCGTTGCGCAAAGTCGACTTAAGCCATATGGCGACAAAGTGATTTTTGCAAAAAGTGATTTCAAAGATTTTGAAAGAGTTTTAGACGAAAATGGTATTGACAAAATTGATGGAATATTGCTTGATTTAGGCGTTAGTAGTTATCAATTAGATAATGCTGATAGGGGATTTTCTTATCGATTCGATGCTCCACTTGATATGCGTATGGACAAAAATCAATCGTTTAGCGCATATGACGTTGTTAATAATTATAGTGAACATGATATAAAACGCATACTATATAACTATGGTGAAGAAAGTTTTGCTCATTTGATTGCAAAAAAGATAGTTGAGAAAAGGAAAATATCTCCTATTAAAACAACCGGTCAATTAAAGGATATAATAATTTCTTGTATGCCAAAGAAATTGCAGGGAATTGGTGCGTGCAAAAAGACTTTTCAAGCCATTAGAATTGAAGTGAACGGTGAACTAAACGGACTTGATATTGCAATTGAACAAATGATAAATAGACTAAATAGCAAAGGACGATTGGTAATAATCACTTTTCATTCACTAGAAGATAGAATTGTCAAAAATATTTTTAGAATTGCAAGCGCTGATTGTATATGTGACAAATCTTTGCCAGTATGTATTTGTCATCACAAACGCTGTGCAAAATTGGTAAACAACAAACCTATTACGGCGACAGAAAAAGAACTAAATAACAATCCAAGAAGCGCATCTGCTAAACTGCGAATATTGGAAAAACTATGAAAAACATTTGTCAAATATGCATTTGTTGAATAAAATAATTATACAAAGTAGATAATTTGTTATCACAAAATTTATAAGGAGGGAAGTATGGCATATCAAAAAGTGGTACTAACAGAGAAAGATAATAGTGTCAAAAAGTCACCTGCTGTGACAGATGTGTCTACATCTGCTCTAAAAAAATTTGACACAAGTTATAATGACAAACTAAACGAACTGTATACTGAATTTGACAAAATTTCTCAAACAGATGATATTGATAGTGATATCAGCATCAATACTGTCACAAAAACTAATGTTATCCAAAAAACAAAGGAAAAATTGTCTTTTGAACTAAAAACATTTATTATTTGTGCAGCTATGGTATTTTGTGCATTATTTGGACTGACCATTTATAACATTTTTGTAATAAATGATTTGGATAGTAGCATAGAAATAGTTAGTGAAGAAGTTGCAAGCACTAACGCAAATATCAATGAAATTATTGATGAACTTTATAAAACTGGAAAGTATGCAAATAATGGAAACAAATGGGCAAATGAGGTGACTGGCAATGGCAAAATTGGTGCAGTTATTGAATTTGTCGAACAACGAGCAGTAGATACTCCTTCAAATTGGTTTGACGTATTATGCAATTTCTTCTCAAAATTTTTGAGAGGTTAAATGGACGTTGAATAACACTATATATTCTTTACGAAAGAGGCTTTTAGCAATATTTGTGCTAATTGCCTTTATTTTTATTTTACTTATAACAAGACTAGTCATTGTACAATTAGTGCAAGGCATTTCTTTGCAGGCAAAAGCACTTGACCAATGGACAAGAGATTTGCCTATAAAAGCTACTCGTGGACTTATTTGTGATACAAATGGTAATGTGCTTGCTACAAATTATAGTACATATGATGTCTATGTACGAGCAAATCAAGTGACAGATGCGTCAGCAGTGTCGCTTACTTTGTCTAGTATTTTGGGAATTGATTTTGAAACTGTTTATAAAAAAGTTACTGACAAGAGCAAAAGTGAAAGCCTTATAAAAATGCAAGTGCAACCTGAATTAGTCGAAAAAATCAAAGAAACAAATCTTGCAGGTATTGTTATGAGTGAAAACAGTAGCAGATATTATACATACGGCGATTTTGCCACACAAGTTATTGGATTTACAACAATAGACAATATTGGTCAAGCAGGTATTGAGGCCTATGCCAACAAATATCTAACAGGTGTTGACGGATATGCTTTGCAAGAAAGTGATGTACATGGTGTTCAAATTGATAACACTATTCAGTCCTATATACCAAGCATACCTGGACTAAATGTCAATTTGACGCTGGACGCAAATGTGCAGAGATTTACAGAAAATGCAATCAATCAATTGGTACAAGACCACAAACCAAAGACAGCAACGGCTATTGTTATGCAACCAAACACGGGTGAAATACTTGCTATGTGCACAAAACCTAGTTATGACCTAAATAATATACCAAGAGATAATGTATCATTACTTATGGAAATGACAAAAAATTTGTCTGTCGTTGATGTGTATGAGCCAGGTAGCACATTTAAGGTTTTGACAACGGCCGCAGCGCTTGAAGAAAAAGTCACAAATGTAGATGACACATTTTATGACCCAGGATATCGAATAATTGACGGCGAAAAAATAAAGTGTTGGAAACTAACTGGACACGGACATCAAACACTTGTTGAAGGACTTAATAATAGTTGTAATAGTGTGTTTGTCGATTTAGCACTTCGTTTGGGTAAAGACAAAATGTATGAATACTTCGCAAAATATGGCTTTGGTCAAATCTATGATGTTGACTTTTTGGGCGAAAGTGCAGGTATTTTAATGGATATTGACACTGCAAAAAACTGTGATGTTGCGCGTATGGGATTTGGTCAAGCAATAGCAGTCACACCACTACAACAAATAAATGCTATTTGTTCAGTTGTCAATGGTGGCAATCTTATGCAACCACACTTTATAAAGAGTATAACAGACTCAAATGGCAATATTGTTCAACAGTTTTCTCCACAAATATTACGACGTGTAGTTAGCGAAGATACAAGCGCCACCATTCGTTCTATGATGGAATCTGTCATAAAACAATATACAGGAATATATAGTTTTATACCAGGATATAGAATTGGTGGGAAAACGGGTACAAGTCAAAAATATGAAAATGGTGCAATTGTACAAAAATTTGTCAGTTCATTTGTTGGCACTTATCCAGCAGACAACCCTGAATATGTTGTCTTGATTGTTGTTGATGAGCCTAGCAGTGGTAATTATTATGGGAGTGTTGTAGCAACACCTTACGCAAAACTAATTTTTCAAGATATCATTAGTTATGAACAAGATGAACCAAACGAAAATTTGTCTAGTGATTTGATCCTTGTCAAACCGACTATCAAAATGCCAAATTTATTTGGTATGAGTATTACTGATGCGTTTTCTCTACTTGCAAGTCTTGACCTACAATTTCAAGTAATGGGAGAAGGAGATTTTGTCATTGGTCAAACCCCGGCAGAAGGGACTATGGTATATAAACGCGCAATGATTATTTTGTCAACTTAGAATATTATGACTTATTTTGTCACGGCACACACAAAAGAAAAATATTGTATTACAATGAGGCGAGGTGTGTATGAGAGTTTGTGATGTAATAGATGTGTGTGACAATAGAAATATTGCAGGAATTAGTTGTAATTCAAAAGAAATCAAAGATAATTTTATCTTTTTTGCAATAAATGGAAATAAGGTTGACGGCAATGCGTATATTGATAGTGCTATTGATTGTGGGGCAATACTTGTAGTAACTGAAAACAAAAAATATAAGACAGGCGAAAAAGTCTTTGTATCAAACAAGTTTGCCTATATATACGTTGTAGAAAATGTACGAACGACTATGAGTGTACTTGCAAAACAATTTTATGATGTCAATTTAGATAATACGAAATTTGTAGGCGTAGTTGGAACTAGTGGAAAAACAACCACAACATATATTCTAAATCACATTCTTATGACACAATATAAATGTGGACTCATTGGAACAACAGGAGCCTTTGTTGGCAATAATGAGTTGTATTATGGACTGACCACTCCTGACCCTATCGATTTGTTTAGAATTATAAAACAAATGCAAGATATGGGCTGTGAAATAATAATAATGGAAATCAGTGTTCAGGCGATAGAATACCAAAAAACTTTTGGTATTTTGTTTGATTATTGCATTTTTACTAATATTTCTTTTGAACATATGGATACATATAAAAATATGCACAATTATGCAAATCTCAAAATGAGTTTTTTTACATCACAAAATGTAAAAGAAGCCGTAATCAATGTAGATGATAAATATGGTAGAGAAATTGCTAGCGCCAATAAAATACCTTGTATAACTTATGGAAATATGTATCCAGCAAATGCTTTTGCAGTTAATATAAGTGAAGATAAAAATCAAATGAGTTTTGTGGTAAACGTTTGTGATAGTGTCGCAAAAATTACAACACAAATAGTCGGCAAATATAACGTATATAATATTTTGGCAAGTTGTGTTGTTGCAATGGGACTAAAAATAAGATTAAGTGATATCGCACATAGACTGCAATCATTAAGAAATATTGTGGGCAGGTATGAGAGAATTGCAGTTGGTAATAATATCATCATAATTGATTTTGCTCATACTATTGACAGCATAAAAAAAGTAATTCAAACAACAAAAAAATTGTATAAACAAAATATTTCAGTAGTTATCGGTTGTACAGGATATTCGGACAAAAAGAAAAGACAAGAAATTGGAAAAGTTTTAGAAAAATATTGCTTTCAAGCAATATTGACCAGCGATAACCCACAAAATGAAGATGTTATTATGATTTGTCAAGATATAGCAAAATATATTCAAAAATCAAAAACAATAATCATAACTAATAGATGCAAAGCAATACAATATGGTATAGAGCACACAAGTGGTGTTTTGCTTTTGTTAGGTAAGGGTGGAGAACATTTTCAAAAAGTGGGGAACAAAAATATTCCTTATGACGAAAAAGAAATTGTTTTGTCCATACTAGGAGGCAAAAAATGATGATGATGTTATTTGCACTTGTTTTTTCTACTCTTGCAAGTCTAATCATTGCACCAATTGTTATTGCATTACTCAAAAGGTTAAAAGTTGGTCAGCAAATACTTGGATATGTAGAAGAACATAAAAGCAAAAACGGTACACCTACTATGGGTGGACTAATATTTATAATTGGAGCAATGGCAACATTTTTGTTGTTTATAAATGCCCAATATACTCTTGCCACTATGTGTTTTTTAGTGTTTGTTGCTTATGGACTTTTAGGATTTATTGATGATTTTATCAAAATTAAATTACATCACAACGAAGGGCTCAAACCTTGGCAAAAAATGGTTGGACAACTCTTGATAGCGACAATATTTGCTGTCTTTGTATATCTCAATCCATACATTGGTGGACAAATAATTTTGCCGTTTACTAATATTACTTTTGATATTGGTTGGTGGATAATACCATTTATCATTTTTGTTTTGGTTGCGACAACAAATAGCGTCAATCTAACAGATGGTCTTGATGGACTAGCAGGAAGTATTTCAACAATAGTCATATTATGCATCACTATTGTAATATCTATTTTTTATACAAGCAGTAACGCAAATGAAATATATATTGAAAACTTGCAATCATTAAACATATTATCATTTGGATTGGTTGGTGGCATACTCGCTTATCTTGTATTCAATCAAAATCCAGCAAAAGTATTTATGGGAGATGTGGGCTCACTTGCGCTTGGTGGATATATTGCAAGCATTTGTATTGTAAGCAAGTTTTATCTACTAATACCAATTGTAGGAATAATGTTTGTTTTGTCTAGTGTCAGTGATATTATTCAGGTTCTTCACTACAAGAGAACAAAACGAAGAATATTTTTAATGGCACCACTTCATCATCATTTTCAAATGAAGGGATATAGTGAAAACAAAATTGTATATTGTTATTCGCTTATTACTTTGCTTGTGTCAGCAGTAGTTATTGCCTTGTACTTGTAGGAGGGGAAATGGAAAAATATCTAATATATGGATATGGAACAAGTGGTCACAGTGTCGAAAATATTCTTATGGACCAAAAAATATCATATGATATCTATGATGACAATTTGTCTGTTGACGGTGGGGTGTTTGTCAAGAATATGACAAAGAGAAAAATCGCCAAATATTCAACAATAATATTGTCACCTGGTGTGTCTATTTTTTCAAAATATATTAGATATGCAAAGAAAATTGGAGTAGAAGTAATAAGTGAAATTGAATTTGCAGGCAGATTTATAACCTGCCCCATAATTGCTGTTACAGGCACGGACGGGAAAACAACAACTGTAAAACTAATTGAGAGCATATTAAAAAATGTTTTCAAAAATGTATATTGTGTTGGAAATATTGGCGTGCCATTATCAAGTATGTACAAAAAAAAGTGCGATGTTTTGGTCGTAGAGGTTAGTTCGTTTCAACTAGAAGCAGTAAAAAATTTTCATCCACACATTGCAGTTATTTTGAATATTGCAAGTGACCATATTGATAGACACAAAACTCTTGAAAATTACATAAAAGTCAAACACAATATATTTTTGAATTTGAATAATGATGATATTGCAATATACAATGCAGATGACAATAATATTACACCACCAATTATAGATAAATTGGTGACATTTGGCAAAAATGCTGATTGCAGAATAATTGACAACAATATTTATTACAAAAACTCGATGGTAAGTAGTGTGTATAATATACCAAAAACATATTTTGAAGATTTGTTAGCAAGTGTGTGTGTTGCTAAAAATATGGGTGTGGATAACGAAATAATTAGTACGACTATTTGCAATTTCACACTATCTAGTCATCGGTTGCAGTTTGTAAGAGAACTAAATGGAGTTAGATATATTGATGATAGCAAATCAACAAGCATTCATTCCACATTGGGAGCTCTCAAATCATTTGAAAGTGACCAAGTAACACTAATATTAGGTGGACTAAATAAGAAACTGAATTTTGACGAATTGTTTACTAAATTGCCAAATTGTGTCAAAAACATAATAACATTTGGCAAATCGTCATCATATATTTACAAAAAATCAAAAAAATGTAAACATATTGAACAAAGAATGAAATGCAATAGTCTTTTAGAAGCAGTCTCTTGTGCATATACAATTACGACTGTTGGAGATGTTGTTTTGTTTTCTCCGGCTTGTGCTAGTTTTGATAATTACGATAACTATGCAAAAAGGGGCGAACATTTTGTTTCGCTGGTGAACAAATATGTCAAAGAATAGATACATAAAAAATATTGGATTATTATTATTAGTCGGTGGGCTAATTGCATTTGGTATTGTTATGATATACAGTGCTAGTTGTTATAGCGCTGATATCAATTATGGTGACAGTTTTTATTTTGTAAAGAAACAAATTTTTGGTGTTGTATTAGGTATTGTATTATTTATCTTTACATCGTTATTTGATTATCACAAGTACAACAAATTTAGGTGGTGGATACTTGGACTGGCTATTGTTTTATTAGTGCTCGTTTTTGTACCACATTTGGGTGTTGAAACAAATGGTGCAAAAAGATGGATAACGATTGGTGGGTTTAGTTTGCAAAGCAGTGAAGTTGCAAAGTTTGCATATGTTATTTGGGCTTCTTGCTATATGGCAAAAAATTATGAAAAGATGAAAACATTTATGGGTATGCTACCCGTAGTTTGTGTTGGTGGTGGCATTTGTTTGCTTGTTTTGTTAGAGCCAAATTTGAGCGTCACGTTATGTATTGGCTGTGTTATGCTTTGTATGTTGATTGCAGGGGGGATTAGGTGGCGTGATTTTGCAAAACTTGCAATACCTGCAATATTGCTTGTGCCTATTCTCATTATTATGGAACCATATAGACTTCAAAGGCTTATGGCTTTTATTGACCCATGGGCAAGTCCACAAGATGAGGGTTTCCAACTAATTCAATCTCTTTATGGTCTTGGTGCAGGTGGTATGTTTGGACTAGGTCTTGGCAATAGTAGACAAAAATATCTTTTCTTACCATTTATTGAAAGTGACTTTATTTTTAGTGTCATTGGTGAAGAATTGGGATTTGTTGGTGCTAGTCTTGTACTTATTGCTTATGTGGTATTAGTTGTACTTGGGATACGTATTGCAATGAAAGCAAAAGACAGACTTGGTTCTTATATGGCATACGGAATTGTCGGTGTTCTTGCCATACAAACACTTATAAATGTTGCCGTTGTGACAGGTAGTATTCCACCAACAGGGATTCCATTACCATTTATTAGTGCAGGAGGGACTAGTTTGTCTGTTTTTATGGCGGCTATTGGCATTCTTGTCAATATTTCAAAGTGTGAAGAAAAAACAAGTGTAGCAAAAAATGAAAAATCAAATATTTTTCACAAAAAATTAAAATTTTCCATAAAATGAAATGTAATATAAAGGGGATAATTTATGGAGAAATTTGAAGTTCATGGGGGCAAAAAACTAAAAGGCACACTTGAAATAGGCTCATCTAAAAACGCATGTTTACCAATACTTGCGTGTTCGGTAATGTGCAATGGTATTGTAAAAATAAAAAATTGTGCGACATTTTCGGATGTTGATGATATGCAAAAGATTTTAGAAGGTCTTGGAGCGAAAATTACATATAACGATAGTGATGTTATAATTGATTTGCGTGATATTTGTAGTTGCGAAGTAGATGAGAAATATACAAAAAAAATTCGTTCATCAATTTTTATGTTAGGACCTTTGCTTGCTAGATTAAAAAAGGCTGTTGTTGCTTATCCTGGTGGATGTAATATAGGTAATCGTCCCATTGATTTACATCTAAAAGGATTGCGTGGATTGGGTGTAAAAATTATTGAAAAGCATGGATTTATTTATTGTGACGGAAGTGATATGAAATCAAGTGAAATTTATCTTGATTTTCCAAGTGTAGGGGCAACAGAAAATATACTTATGGCAAGTGTTTGTTTGGAAGGGACTACAACAATATACAACTGTGCAAAAGAACCTGAAATAGAAGATTTGCAAAATTTTATAAATGCTATGGGTGGAAAAGTGCATGGTGCAGGGTCAAGCACGATTACAATAGATGGAGTCAAAAATCTGCACAGTGTTGAATATAAGCCAATATCTGATAGAATAATTGCGGGAACATATCTTATTGCATGTGCAATGACGGGTGGAGACGTTGAGTTGAAAAATGTCAATGCTTGTCACAATTTTGCGCTTATTTCAAAACTCAAACAATCTGGTTGTCAAATAGATACATATCGTGATAAAATACATATTAGAACAAATGGGAATATTCATAGCGTAGGACATATCGAGACTCAACCATATCCTGGATACCCAACAGATTTACAAAGTCAGTTTTTGACCCTCATGACTGTGAGTGACGGAACTTGTGTTATTGTAGAGAATTTGTTCGAAAATAGATTCAACATTACAAGCGAACTGCACAAAATGGGTGCTGATATCAAATTAGTTGACCGTATGGCAATTGTAAAAGGTGTCAGCGAACTAAACGGAGCAAAACTTATGTCAAGTGATTTAAGGGGTGGAGCAAGTTTGGTTATTGCAGGGCTTCGTGCAAAAGGCTACACAACAATCGAAAACATTTATCATATTGACCGTGGATACTATCATATTGAAAATGATTTGACACTGCTTGGTGCTGATATAAAAAGAATTGTTGATTAGGAGATTATGAAAACAAAAAGATTGATTGCGATATTTATTATTCTTGCTATTGTGACACTGATAGTAATACTGGGCAGTGTTGTTTTCACCGTGCAATCGGTCTCTGTTGATTTTTTAACAACTCGCATTTATTCTCAAAATATTACTGACGAAGAAATAATATCTACAGCAAATATTCCTTATTCAAAAAGTGTGTTTACACTTGAAAAAGAAGTGTATGCACAAGCATTAGAAAAACAATATCCATATCTTAAAGTTGAAAGTATTGAAACAAAATTTCCAAACAAAATTTCTATTCATTTATCCGAAAGAGAGCCATTGTATGCTATAAATATTAATGACACAGGAGATTATGCAATCCTTGACAAAGAACTGAAAGTATTGCAGTTATCTACAAGTGATTTTAGTCTTTTTCAAAACAATATCATAATTGTTGATTTGCATACTGCATGTGTAAAAGACAATTTTATTCGTGGTGAGTTTGTCAATTTTGAAGAGGGCAATGCTCTAAAAAATATCGCATATTTCTTTGACAGATACGGTTATGATAATTTGAGTATGAGGACGCTCATAAAAGATATTGAATTTGACGTAACTGCCATTGTTGATAGGGTTGATTGCAAAATTGCGTGGGAATATGGTATTGACACTGCGATAAACAATATTGACTATGCGCCTCAAAGACTAATTGGTGGCGCGATAACAAAATATCAAGAACTCAAAGATGCTAATATTAGCGACAAAATAGTTACAATATATATTGACAGTGAAGATTCTTTGTGTTTTAGTATTGTTGACAAAATATAAAATGAAAAGACATCAAATGATGTCTTTTTTTGTATGTTATTACTAAAATTATAAAATTTAGGTGTTTTGAAGAAAAATATCTAATTGTGTCGATATATTTGACTATATTTCGCAACAAAGTTATAATTTTATAACAAGTTATAAATTTGCATATAAATAATTTAGACATTGGAGTACTTGATGAAAAAAAATGATTGTACAATTTTAGATATTCGTTCAACCCAAATGAGTGTTTTTCGTGGTGTGTTATCCAAAAAAGGAGAACTAGTTGTCACGGGTAGAAGTTCTTGTGAATACGCAGGATTTTGTGATGGCACATTTTTGGATAAAGACGCCATAACAAGTACTATTGCTCACTTAATAAGCAATATCGAAATCACTACTCCAAAGGTCAAATCTATCACTGTTGGTGTGCCAAGTGAATTTTGCGCAACGGTTATTGACCAGGTGGATATGGTGTATCCAAAACCTATCAAAATCAAACCTAAACACATTATTGCACTTATGGACAAGGCAAATGACAAAGATTATAGCAGTGAACATGATATTATCAGTATTAACGAAATATCTTATAGTCTTGATAACAACACTAGTGTTTGGGACCCAGTGGGGAGAAGTGTTCAAAGATTGTCTTTGATTGCAAGTTTTGTGCTTGCTGAAAAAACGTTTATTGACCTTATTAGCAATAGTTTGTACGAAATTGGTATAAATGATATCAAGTTTGTTCCAAGTGCATTATGCGAGGCAATGACCCTTATTGATGAGGAAACGAGACAAAAAGGCACAATTTTGATTGACATTGATGATGTGACAGTATCAGTTTCTGCAATTTTGTCTAACGGACTTGTTGCTCTAAAAACTTTTACGTCAGGGGATTCTTTTATTTCTAATGATTTGTCACAAATATTAAAAATACCTTACGCGTCGGCACAAGAACTAAAAAACAAAGTCGTTTTGTCTCTTGAACCAAAAGTAAATGATAGTTATGAAGTGTATGTTGATAGCACTATTCAATCTTATCCTTGTGACAAAGTAAACAGCATTGTAAGGTCAAGGATAGAAAATATTGCAGATATTGTTTTGAATTGCATTGAGAGTTTTGATGTTGACTTTACGGATGATACAGATGTGTTTATCACAGGTGGTGGTATATGCAATATGATTGGTGGAGTAGAGGCTGTGAGCAAAATATTAGGCAGAAAAGTAAAAGTTTTGATGCCAAAACAGGTGTATTTTGCCAAAACAGATTATTCTAGTATGCTTAGTATTCTTGACTATAGTATAAAAAATCTATAAAATATATAATACTAAAGGAGCAAAATATATGTTTGATGAATTTAACGATAACCCAGTATGCAACATAAAAGTTGTTGGTGTAGGTGGTGGTGGAAACAACGCCGTCAATCGTATGGTCAATGCTAATATAAAAAGTGTAAAATTTATTGCTGTCAATACTGACAAGCAAGCACTTTTGTCTTCTCTTGCAGAAAAGAGATTGCAAATTGGCGAAAAATTGACACGTGGACTTGGTGCTGGTAACGACCCTGAAGTTGGACAAAAAGCAGCAGAAGAAAGCAAAGACGCTATTGTTGAAATGCTAAAAGACACTGACCTTGTATTTATCACAGCAGGAATGGGTGGTGGAACTGGTACTGGTGCTGCTCCTGTTATTGCAAGTATTGCAAAAGAAATGGGTATCCTAACAATTGCTATTGTTACAAAACCATTTGCTTTTGAAGGTATTCAAAGAGCAAGAAGTGCTGAACGTGGTATCAAAAAACTAAAAGATTGTGTAGATACTCTTGTTATTATTCCAAATGAAAAATTGATTTCTATTGTGCCAAAGGGGACCCCAATTATTGAGTCGTTCCGTATTGCTGATGATGTGTTGCGTCAAGGTATTCAAGGTATATCTGATTTGATTGTGACACCAAGTATGATAAATTTGGACTTTGCAGACGTCAAGGCTGTTATGAAAAACAAAGGACTTGCACACATGGGCACGGGACGTGCGCGTGGCGAGGGCAGAACACTTGGTGCTGTGCAACAAGCAATTTCTAGTCCACTTCTTGAAACATCTATTGAGAATGCAACTGGTCTTATTATTAACTTAAAAGGTGGGCTTGACTTGACTTTGGACGAGGTCAACGAAGCATGCTCACTTGTGCGTGGTGCAGTTGATGAATCTTGTAATATCATTTATGGTTGTGGTATTGACGAAAATATGCAAGAAGAAGTCGAAGTCACTGTTATTGCAACAGGATTTACTGGTTCAAATTTTGATAATGAAGGCAATTTGAGAAGCAATAAATTGTCAACTCAAAATATAAATGCTTTTAGCAATGTTGTGCCAAATGAACATGACGTTGAACCAAAAGATGACGAAGAAAAAGAGGAAAACACGGAAGAAGAAGAGGACACAACTCCAACATATACGAGCCGTGTTAAGATAAACGAAGTCGATATTCCTCCATTTATTAGAAAGATGAAAGACAATTTTAGAAAATAAAAAATAGAGTGGGTTGCCCACTCTTTTTTTGTATCAAATGTCTAACGATAAAACAAAATATGCTTTTTTTTGATAAAAAAAGAAATTCTAATTATTACTCTATATTCATATTTTGATTATATAATTTAGGTATGGAAGTATATATCGAATATGCTATTATTGACAATCTAGTAATGAATGCAATTTTGTTGCATTTATCTTTTTATATCAATCAATTAAAATACAAAAAATGGCAACTAATTTTAAGTAACATATTAGGCACGATATGTTCTATTTTGATACCACTTTTTATTATTCCAAACACCTTACTTTTGGCAATCAAAATTGCACTTGCAATGAGTATGATTTTTGTTGCCACAGGCAAAATAAAAATAAAAAAATATATTCTTATTTTACTCACATTTTTGACTCTCACATTTTTACTTGGTGGATTGTGTTTTGGTGTGATTGAAATACTTGGACTAAAAGTTGATGGTGGTGGGGTATTACTATTTAATGATTTTAGTTTTCCAATGAGTATTTTGATTGTCGTTATTGCTTGCTATGTTTGGGTTATAAAACTACTTGTTCATACTATAAAAAATAGGCTAAACATATCATCATCATTTGTTGACGTTGATGTTAGAAAAGACAATGTGTGTGTGCACCTATTGGGATATATTGACACTGGTAATTTTGCTTGTGACAAAAATGGCAATAATTTGATTTTTATTTCTCCACGAATGTTTCATCGATTGTTTCCAAAAATTGATATTACAAAATTTGTGTTACAAAAGATAGGACAAGACGACATTGCTGGTAGTTATTATACAAAAATAAATGATGTTACAAAAAACAATATTACACTTGTAGTGCCAATAGATAATATTGAAGTAAATGTTGGCAATAAAAATAAATCTACAAAAAATGTGTTTGTAGCAGTTTCACAAAATAATTTTGGTGGTGAGTTTGACATATTACTCTCACCACAATTTATAGGGAGATAATATGAAAAAGATATTTCATAAAATTAGAACTTTTGTTAATAAACTATGGTTCAAAATAAAAACAGTATTTAATTATGATTTGTTAAACTGTTTAGATAAAATCACGTTGTATTTATCTAGTGGAGAAAGCTTGCCCGAAGCCTTATCACAAGACCAAGAAAATATGTATATTGCAATGCTTGATGGTGAAGGAAAAGAGTATGCAAGGAAAATGCTTATTGAACACAATTTAAGACTAGTTGTGTATGTGGCAAGAAAATTTGAAAATACAACAGTAGATTTAGAAGACCTAATATCTATTGGCAGTATTGGACTAATAAAGGCAATCAATAGTTATAGAAGTGATAAAAATATCAAAATAGCGACTTATGCTAGTAAGTGTATAGAAAACGAAATTCTTATGCATCTTAGAAAAATTGCGAAAACCAAACAAGAAGTGTCCATAGACGAACCTTTGAGCGTGGATGGAGACGGCAACGAATTAGTGCTTGGTGATGTGATTGCAAGTGATGGAGACGACCCTGCAAGTGATTTCGCCTCCTCTATGGAAAAAAAGGTGCTTTGGAATATTTTAGGTAAATTGCCCGCTAGGGAAAAGGAAATAATGCTTATGAGATTTGGCTTAAAAGGTAGGGAAGAGCAGACACAGAAAGAAGTGGCAGACGCTCTTGGCATTAGCCAAAGTTATATAAGCAGGTTAGAAAAAAAGATTGTTGCAAGAATAAAAAAAGATATGAAGAAGCTGTATCAATAATAGCCATACGACAAAAAAAGACAAAATAATACCTGTATAAATTACATTCAATTGGCAATGCTACTTTGTAAGGAGCATACAAATGAATAGTAAAGTTGTAATAACAGGTGTAAATACCAACAATTTACCAAAATTGTCGGGTAAAGAACAATGTGAACTTATGACTAAAATAAAAAATGGTGACAAAACTGCTCGTGAACAATTTGCTATTGCCAATATGAGACTAGTTCTGTCAGTATGTCAAAAGTTTGCAGGACGAAAAGAGTCTATGGACGACATTTTTCAAGTGGGTTGCGTTGGATTGATGAAGGCGATTGACAATTTTGACACATCTCTAAACGTGCGCTTTTCAACATACGCTGTTCCTATGATTGTGGGGGAGATAAAGAGATTTTTACGTGACAACAATAGTATTAGAGTGAGTCGCAGTATGCGTGATATTGCTTATCGTGCATTAAAAGTTAGAGAAGAATTGATTAGAGAAAATCAACAAGAGCCAAAGATAG
Organism: uncultured Clostridia bacterium; assembly: GCA_944383385.1. GTDB lineage: Bacteria > Bacillota > Clostridia > Christensenellales > UBA1242 > CALWPI01. The sequence goes on along the minus strand of CALWPI010000015.1, from coordinate 1,177 downwards.
AAGATATTGCATCAAAGATGGATATTGATGTCAAACAAGTCGCTATTGCTCTTGACGCTATCTCAGACCCCCTTTCGCTTGGAGAGCCGGTACATGGCGAAGGAGATGACACTATTTATCTCATGGACCAGGTGTCAGACAACAAATCTGGCGAAGACAAATGGCTTGAAAGTCTCAACCTAAAAGACGCACTAAGTAAATTGTCAGGCAGAGAAAAAGAAATAATCAAATATAGATACTTTATTGGTAAGACACAAATGGAAGTTAGTAACGAAATAGGTATTTCACAAGCGCAAGTATCTCGTCTTGAAAAAAATGCAATAGACGAGATTAGAAAAAATATGATATAAAAATAGGCAAAGCGCCTATTTTTTGTTTTTATTATACTAAAAATCATATTTACATTGTTTGAATAAAATTTCCATTATCAATCGCACAATTAATTGTGTTTGTTGATTATTTTTTGTACCAACAATATATATATTGCACCTAACAGTCCACTAATTGTGTTGAGTATAATATCCAAAATTTCCGTTGTCCTATCAATTGGTAAAATAAATTGTAATACTTCAATTATTGTTGATGTGATAAATGACCAAACAATAGATTGGAATATTGGATGTTTTGATTTCAGTGCAATATATTGTCCTAATGGAAACAATAGAAAAGTGTTTACCGTTGCATTAAATGCACTTTGCGATGCAAAAATAAAAGTACCATTGAACCATAATGTGTTTTCAAAATGTATTTGTACACTTGTATATTTATCATTGATTGTGATTTGTCCAAAAACACCGATTGATAATATAAGGATATATAATATAAGTAATACATTAGATATAATATATAATGTTTTTATGTGTTTACGAAAAACAAACAATAATATTGGAGCACATACAAAAAAGCATATGCCACATAGAGCATATAATAGTATTGTATTGATATTAAAAAGAGTGAATCCAAACATTTTGTTATAAAAAATAATAATTTTATTTTTGAAATTGATTTATTTTTTATATGATTATCACCAAAATTTTGACAGTCGAATACAATGTTTTTGTAGTTGAATATAAAAATTTTAGTTACAAAAACAGTAAAATGAGACACACACGGAGGGGTGGTGTTGAATAAGGAAAAAATATAGAAAAAAAGATAAAATATTTTGTAAAAAAGTGTT
>CALWPI010000014.1 GCA_944383385.1 uncultured Clostridia bacterium | reverse complement strand
CAAGAGTCACAAAAATTGTGGCTCTTTTTATTTTGTCAAATACTATGCAAACTAAATATTATCAATGATTTTAATAATGATTGTTGCATAACAAATTATAGAAAATTCATTAGATGCTAAATCAAATTGCCAAATGTAAATAAAAATATCGCAACTATGCAAAATGTAAAAAAGCGTGATTTAGCCATATTTTTTACCTAACTATTCGCAAAACTTGTCTTTTGCGAATAGTTGTGTGTGTAATTTTTTATATACCCTATAAAATATGCGTGATAATAATTAGTAAAAAACGACACTTAATGTGTCGTTCTCCCTACCCAATAAATATCTAAAATAGTGATAGCAGATACCCTTGTCCCTTTATTGATTTGATAAGTCGTTTGTAGTTTGGCAATAATACAGCGACCAAATCATAAAATTTTTTGCTATGATTAAACTCAATCAAATGACAGAGTTCGTGAATAATAATATAATCTATTTCCTTTGGTGTCAGCATGGATAATCGATAATTGAATTTTAGATTACCATTCTCATCACAACTCCCCCATTTCCCCCTTGCTTTTGTGAGCGAGACTGATTTATAGTCCACTTGCATTATTTCTGCAAAATATTCTACTCTATTTTTAACAATAATATTTGTTTGTAGAGCAAACCATTTCACAAGCGATTTTAGAAACAATATTTCCTCATCGACATATGGTACAAGAATTTGTCCATCTCCAACCTCAATATTTTTGATACCTTTGACCATAAATACTTGATATTTTTCTCCAAGGTAAAGTATTGACTTATAAGTCATTATATCTTCGTTTTTATTATTTATATTTTTGACTTCATTTTGTTTTTTTGTAATCCAACTTTCCTTTTCTTTTATAAAGTCATTAATATTTTTTATCGCTATTCTTTTTGGTGCATGTACTACTAGTTCCCCTGCTTTGTTTATGGATAACGATATGCTTCGTCTGTTTGTGCGAATTATTTTGTCTGGTATAACCATAATTAAACCTCATATTTATTTTATCATACTCACATTTTGTTTGTGTAACGATATTAAGATTTTTATATCACATTTTGTCGTTTTTGTTTATTTTAGGAATTTGCTTTGACGCCATAGTATTATGCGACAATCATTATTTCTTGCAATATAGGTCGTTTTTTGTTATTGCATAGTATTTATTTGACAAATTTAATATTTAATTATATTATGTAAATATATTGAGGTATTATATAACAAAATGGGGGCTAGATTATGATTACACGTGGTAAAAAATCGGCTTCAAGAGGATTTGTCAACAATATTATTTTGGAAAGTCTAATGACTGGTGACAAATATGGCTACGAAATAATAAAAGAAGTCGAAGAAAAATCTAATGGTAAAATTGTTCTAAAACAACCAAGTCTATACAGTAGTTTGAAAAGATTTGAACAACGTGGATTAATCACTTCATATTGGGGTGACAGTGATGTTGGTGGTAGAAGACATTATTATTCCATAACAGAACTTGGCAAACAATATGTTGCGAACAAGTCATTGTCAAAGTCAAAAAGCCTTTCCCCTACCCGACAAGAAGAAAACAATGAGCAAAAATATGATGAAGTGTCACTTGCAGAACTTGGAGATATCTTCCCTACTTCGTCGTATGAGGTAGACACGTCAAACGGAGAAGACGACCTTACTGATGATTATATAAACACTCTTACGCAAGAAAATACTAATATTGATGACCAGGAAGACACACCACAATCACAAGACGAAGAAAATGAAGAACTGATTGACATCAACAACTCTCAAATTATAGATGATGCCAACATTGGTCAAAATGTTGATAAAGACATTACAGAAACAATGGCAAAGCCTGTTGAGATTGATGAGTTTGAATTACAAAACAAAAGTTCATTCCTTCAACCAGATTTATTTTCAAATAATGAAGAATCAAATAATATAACTGACGCAGAAATTGTTTTGGACCACAGCCAAATCAACAATGTAAAATCTGGCACAGAATCTGCTGAAAATGATAATAGACAAGAAGAGGACAAATCTATTCCCCTAGTCAAAGAAAACAGCAATATCTTCTTTAACTGGGACGAAATGAAAAGAAAAGCCGTTGCTAATAAATCATTTTTTGATAGTAAAAAGACGGATGAAGAAATCGAAGAAAGTAATGACGTTGAAAATAATGAGAATGGTGAAAACATACAAACTTCTGTCAATCTAGAACAAGAAATAAATTTATCAATTGAAGATGAAGCCGATAACAAAACTATGGACGATAAAACTGAGCCTAAAAATGATGCAGTATATATCAATTCCACCCCACGTTTTGAAAACAATGTCAATGTTACATTGCGTCCAAGCAACCCTAACACATCTATTCCAAAAGTTTCACAAAATTATGAGCCTGCATATTTTAATAAAAATGAAGATATAGACTACAAAAATATTTTGGGTGAACTATATACTACTGAAAAAAGTGATAATTATGAAGACATTGTCGCAGGTGCACTAAATAACGAGAAGGACAATGATGAACCATTGATTGATTATTCAGTTAATACCGACGTTGTTCCTACTCCTACCCAAACAATTGATGACAAACTAGATAGATTGCTTGAAGACGGATTTAAGTTCAAGCCTTATAGGGTCGAATCAAATGATGATATTACAGACAAAACAACATATGTCAAGACAAACAAACTAACTCTTATGCTATGTTTGTTTGTTGGACTACTACAAATAGGCAGTATTGTTGGCTTGTACTATATTCTAAAAGCAACTGAAAAACTCAATTCTAATCATAATATATTTTTGTGGATTGGCATTGGTATTGGTGTTTTGATTGTATTATATGGACTTATTAGATACATAGTTGCTCCATATCATAGAAAACTTGCCACTCCAGAACATTTCAAATTTCACTTTATGCTATCTTTAATTGCATTTGTAATCTTTATTGTTCTTACTCTTGGTATTAATATGTTATTTGGTATGCAATTAAACAACTTAAATATGTTCTACACCACCCTATTTGTTCCTATGATAACGGCTCTTATGATACCAATTGCAACTATACTAAATTATGCATTTTTATCTATGAGAGTATTTTATAAATAAAAGACAGACTTAATCTGTCTTTTTTGTTTGCAATTTTTTGCGTTTTGGCATTAGTTTATTCAAGATATATGCTTCAATTTGCGTTTGATATTTTGTCAAAATAAATACACTACATAGTGCAGAAATTAATATAATTATCCACGCAATAATTCCCCATCCAGAAAAAGGAATAATTGCTCCTGTGCCAAAGTATGACATAAACATCACTCCAATTGGCCTTGTTATCAATGCTATAAGGAAAAAATGTCTAAATTGCATTGTTGTCATACCAGCAATCAAACACAAAATATCATCGGGAAATAATGGCAAAAGAAATGCGTAAATTAAAAAAAATTTGCCTCGTTCATTTAATATTTGTGCATATTTGTTTGCAGTCTTATCTCCTACGACATAAGAGACAACTTTTTTACCAAATATTTTGCCTACAAAAAACGATATAATCGAGCCTATTAACACACCCAAACTGTCAAGAAGTCCACCTACAAGAGGCCCCCATATTGCTGCCCCTGCAATAGTAATAATGGCAGCAGGAATTGGCACTAGCAAAACTTGCGAAATTTGTATAGCCACAAAAACGAGCATACCAAAACTTTTTGTTGATAGTATAAATTGTCTTAGATTGTTGATAGAAGAGAATATGTATCCTAAATTGTAATAGTCCATGACGCATAACACTGCAAAAACACCATTCATTATGATGTTTATAACAAAACAAAATCTATAAAAAGAAATTTTTTGAAATTTGTGAAAAACTAGACTCAAAATTGATAGCAGTACACTACCCAATATTGTTAATATTTTGTAAATATCATTAATAAAGTTGCAGAAAAAGTGCAATTCTACAAAAATTGTAATTGGCAATATCAATAAAAATGTATAAAAAATAATCGTTTTTGTTCTCATAAAATCCTTTTTTTGTAAAAACTCTTTTATTTCAATTTCATATGTGTTATTATATAATAAATAATATGTATATTAATTTACTATCATAATATTATATTTTAGAAATAAAACGTTTATACCTTTACTAGGAGGAAATTTCCGTTGGCTAATAAAGTTGTATTAAAAGTATCCAATCTAACAAAAAGATTTGGCAGCAGAATTGCTGTCAATAATGTTTCGTTTTCCATTCACGAAGGCGAAATATTTGGATTTCTTGGACCAAATGGTGCTGGCAAATCAACTACAATGAAAATGATATGTGGTTTGTCCACCCCTACTCGTGGTGAAATAAACGTATGTGGTTTTGATATCAAAAGACAAAGAGAAAAGGCACTTATGTCATTAGGTGCTATGATAGAAAATCCACTTATGTACAACTATATGAGTGCCTATGACAATTTGAAGTATTTTGCTAGCCTATATAAAAATGTTGGCAAAAAAGAAATACTTGCATGCGCTAGAATTGTAGGTCTTCAAAACAGGCTCAAAGATTTGGTTGGCAAATATAGTTTAGGTATGCGTCAAAGACTAGGCATTGCACAATCATTACTGCACGCTCCAAAATTATTAATACTTGACGAACCACTCAGTGGTCTTGACCCTGCTGGTGTCAAGGAGATGAGAGATTTCTTACGTGGACTTGCAAAAAATAATCACATCGCAATAATGGTATCAAGTCATATGTTAGGAGAAATGGAACAATTGTGTGACACAGTTGCTATCATAAACAATGGCGAGCTTTTAGAGATCAAACATATTGAACAATTGCGTCAAGGTATTGAAGGCACAAAACAAATTAGATTCAAAGTAGACTACCCAAACTTTGCTGGTAGCGTCGTTATGAGAGAACTAAAACTTCCTGTACAAGTCGTAGGAAACTCGATTTTAGTAAAATGTGGCGAAAATAGAATAAAAGACATTACAAAATTGCTTGTAAAAAGAAAAGTATCTATTTTAGGTGTAGAAGTTATAACAAAATCATTAGAAGAGATATTTATGGACATTATCGCACATAAAACTAATGGTAAAACTAGTATTTCATAGGAGGCAAAATGAGCACATTTAGATTCACTCGTGCTGAATTTATAAAAATATTCAAAAAGCCAAGCGCATACATTATGGCTGTGTTTTTGCTTGCATGTATTGTTGTGTCATATTTTATTTATACTCCACAGACTAGGACAACTTATCTTGCTACTTATGAAATAAACAATGATACATCTGTTGCAACTATTTACAATCAATATAACACTAGTTCTTCTGGTGATGTAAGAGTTGTATATGAAAGCAATTTTATTTCAGCAGAAAATATTATTGACTTCTATAAACACAATACTGATAGAATTGAGCAATTAAAAGACTCATATACCAATCTTACTATTAGATACAATAATATGAATAAAGCTAGTCAAGACTTCCAAAATAATTTAACGGATGATACATTATTAAGAAAAACAATAAGAGAGTATACTGACGCATTATATTTATTTAGAACGAATGTGCAAAGTATATCGACATTACAATTTTATTTGGTTGGTGCAACTGAATTTTTGGATACTGACTTTTACTCAAATGCTTTAACATTTTTGGATGATTTATACACTTATCTAGACACAACAACAGATTATGATATCGTTCTAGATTATTTTGAACTAAACGAATTGAATACAACAATTGATAATATTTTTACGGGCATAAGAGATTATCAAAAAACGACAATAAATGAAACTGTTACAAAAATAACTGACTATAAAGATACGCTTGTCAACTATGTAAATATCAACACAGAACCAAACATTTGCAATGAACAAAGATTAATTCTCGTTGAACAACTGCGACTTTTGTCTGCGTATGCAGATTTGTTGATTGAAAATGAATATTCCTACCCTGTTGTTCTAATTGAAAAAGAAAAACTTGATGAGTTTAATCAAAATTATAATGCAATAATGACAACACTCAAAAGTGATGCTGACAAGGTTTTGTCAACAAGTGACTACAAACTTATGGCACAAACATTTACAAATACAACAATACTTGAAGACATGATAAGCAGTTTGCAATCAATAGAGTATTTGTCAATGGATAAAGACAAGGTCACTCAACTTGAAAATTACTATAATGACAAAATCGTTGTGTTGAATAATAAAATTGTCAACGAACTTAATAAGCTAAAAAATGATATTGAATTTTTCAATAGCAAAAATAGTCAAGATATAGAAAAAATCATTACAACAATTTCAAAGCAAAAGAATTTGAGTGTAAATACAAAAGATTTGATAAATGCAGAAATAAATGATTATTTTTTGAAAGACATACCTAATGATGATATTTCAAAATTATATGGTTATGATTTAGTATCATTTAACAAATATGAGAACGAAGAAAAAATAACAAAAATTCGTTACTTGATTGATAATGAAAAATATGGATTTGAATATAATGAAGTTTTTTCAAATGATTACACAAGTGGTACAAAAGAGTCTGCTTTTGACTTTACTTTCTTTGTAATGTCATTGTCTACCGTGTTTGTCACAATGTTTGCTATATTTATGATATCAAATTTGATTGCAACAGAAAATGACAACGGCACAATCAAAATGATTCTAACTCGCCCATACAAACGATATAAAATAATTACAGGCAAAATGCTCGCCACCCTATTCTTTGCATGTGTTTTCATGTTATTTACCATGATAGTGACATTCTGTGCTGGCTGGGGCTTGTATGGCGTTGATATGACAAATATTCTTGCAGTATTCTCTGCAAATAGTGCATTTGCAATTAATCCATTGTTGTTACTATTTATTTATCTTATTTGTTGCATTCTAAAAATTGCATTCTTTATAGTACTTGCAACAATGATAACTGTTCTATGCAAATCGTTCCCACTCAGTATTATTGTCAACTTTATAACATATGCAGTAATATTTATACTCAACATTTTGTTAGGTGGCTATGGTTGGTATGCATTTGTACCTTTTGGTGAACTAATGTTATTTAATTATTTTGGTGGAGCATTTAGAGTGTTTGGTAACAAAAATTTTATCTCTATGCTTGTATCATCTCCATTTGTAGGACAAGTGGCATGGTGGCTATCACTGACAATTTCATTTGTATCTATGGTTATTATGCTGGCTGTCACATACAGAACATTCAATAAACGTGATTTCTAATAAAAAAAGACTAATATTTTAGTCTTTTTTTGTTTCAACTTTATTTTTAGCAATTTGAGATGTTGCTAATTTGTCACATCTATTATTGTAGACGTTGTCGGCATGTCCTTTTACCTTTTGCCAAGTCACATTATGTCCTAAAAGCAAAGTAATCATCTCGACCCAAAGGTCTTTGTTCTCAACAGGTTTTTTCTTTGCGTTTTTCCAGCCATTTGATGCCCAATTCTCTACCCAATTTTGCGCAAATGCATTGTAGACATATGCACTATCTGTATATATGGTTAGGTCTACCTTTTCTTTAAGTGCTTTGAGTCCTTCAATCACCGCAGTCATTTCCATTTGATTGTTTGTTGTTTGAGGATTGTATCCTGACAGTTCCTTTTCTTTGCCTTTATATATTAGCACTACTCCCCAACCACCTGCACCGGGATTTCCACTACAAGCACCATCTGTATATAAATCAACTTTTTTCATAAATTTCTCTCTTATTTGTAGTATACTTAAAATAAGTATTTTAGTCAAAATTATTGACTATAACATAAAAATATTATATACTAAATTTGCAAAATAAAGGCGAATAGCTCAGTTGGTAGAGTCGCGGTCTCCAAAACCGTTGGTCGTGGGTTCGAGTCCTACTTCGCCTGCCAAACAAAAAAGATACACATGATGTGTATCTTTTTTTATTTTGCATAATCAACACTACGTGTTTCTCTAATCACATTGACTTTGATTTGTCCTGGATATTCCATTTCTTTTTCAATACGATTTGCAATGTCTTTTGCAAGGAACATTGCTTGCTCGTCGCTAATTTCTTCTGGTTTAACCATTATACGAATCTCGCGTCCTGCTTGTATTGCAAAAGATTTTTCAACACCCTTAAATGAATCAGCAATTTCTTCAAGTTTTTGAAGTCTCTTGATATAATTTTCGATTGATTCGCGTCTAGCTCCTGGCCTTGAAGATGAGATAGCATCAGCAGTTTGCACCAATATTGCTTCTAATGATTCATATGGCACTGCTCCATGGTGAGCTTCGATACAATGAATCACTTCTTTACTTTCTTTATATTTTGTAGCAAGTTCTACACCAATTGAAACGTGTGTGCCCTCGACTTCGTGGTCCAATGCTTTTCCAATATCATGGAGCAGTCCACCACGTTTTGCAATATTGACATTCGCACCAACTTCGGCAGCCATAAGACCGGCAAGATAACTTACTTCAAGACTATGTTTCAAGACATTTTGTCCATAACTTGTACGATATTTTAGTCTACCAAGTATCTTTACAAGTTCTGGATGCATACCATGAATACCTGCTTCAAACACAGCTTGTTCGCCAGCTTCTTTCATTGTTTGTTCAATATCTTTTGTGACCTTTTCTACCATTTCTTCGATTCTAGTTGGATGAATACGTCCGTCCAAAATCAATTTTTCAAGAGAGACTCTTGCAATTTCTCTTCTTACTGGGTCAAAGCAAGATAGTACTACGGAATCTGGTGTGTCGTCAATTATTAGGTCACATCCCGTTGCTGTTTCTAGTGCACGGATATTTCTACCTTCACGTCCAATTATTCTACCCTTCATCTCATCATTTGGCAAAGCCACACTAGACACAGTGATTTCACTTGCCTGGTCGCATGCCACTTTTTGAATTGCAAGTGTTACAATATTTCTTGCTCTCTTTTCTGCCTCTTCTTTGGCTTCTGTCTCAATATTTTTGACAAGTATAGCAGCGTCTCTTTTTGCCTCATCTTCATATGCTGCTATTAATTCTTTTTTTGCTTCTTCTTTTGTACATTTTGCAATGTTTTGCAATTGCACTAACATTTGTGATTTGATTTCTTCTTGTTCTTGTTTAATCTTGTCAACCGCATCTTCTTTGATTTTTAAGTCACTTTTTGCTTGTTCAAGCATCTCTTGTTTTTTATCAAGAGCTTCTTCTTTTTTATTGATAAAATCTTCCCTTTGAAGAATGCGATTTTCGTTTTTTTGCATTTCTGCACGTCGTTCTTTTAGTTCTGCATCACATTCACTGCGGAGTTTTTGTGTCTCCTCTTTTGTTTCGAGGATAGCTTCTTTTTTCGCTAGTTTTGCTTCGGCAAGTGCTTCTTGAATTATGTTGTTTGCAGTTGTTCTACTTTTATCAAGTTTTGATTTTGATACGAAGTGATTGATAAAATATCCAGCACCCCCACCAACTGCCACACACACTACACCAACTATAATGCTTACAATGACAATAGACGACGACAGCATGCAATTAAAAAATGCATTAGTCATCTTCGTCTCCTTAATAATTTCTTTATATAATCTATGTTTATTACATAATGGATTTATATAATAATACTTATTATATATATGTATTTTAACCAAAATGACAATATAAGTCAAATCATTAGTATTTTGTTTTGCAATTACCACAATCAAAAAAAGACATATTTTTTATATGTCTTTTGTGTCAACCACTTCAATGTTTTCCATAGCTTCTTTGATTAATTCTTCAATGTTCAATTTTTTCTCTTCATCGTGGACTTTGGACAGTACTGGTTTTATAAGAGGATGTTCTGGTAAAAAGACTGTACAACAATCTTCGTATGGCGAAATAGAAGTTTCAAATGTACCAATCTTTTTTGCAATCTCTACAATTTGGTCTTTGTCCATTCCAATTAATGGTCTAAATACTGGCAGTACTTTTATAACCTCATTTGTTGATGTCATACTCTCTACCGTTTGACTTGCAACTTGTGCAAGACTCTCGCCTGTTATTATGGCTTGAAAGCGGTGCTTATTTGACAGTCTTTCGGCTATTCTAAACATTATACGGCGCATTATTGTTATCATATATTCTTCGCGACAATATTTGTGTATTGCCTCTTGAATTTTTGTAAAACTAACAATATATATCTTAAAGTCACCAGCATATTGAGACAATAATTTTGCTAATGTCAAGACTTTTTGTTTTGCACTCTCACTTGTATATGGGTAACTATGAAAATGTATTGCAGAAAGGCTCATTCCACGATGGGCAAGTTGATATCCAGCGACCGGACTATCAATACCACCTGACAGCAATAATAGTCCTTTCCCACCAGTACCAACAGGCATTCCACCAGCGCATTTTATAACTTTGTAATAGACATATGTTTTCCCACTCTCTCTAATGTCTACGTAGACATAGTGTTCTGGACTGTGTACATCTACTTTCAGTGTATTATTTTGAGATAAAATAACCCCACCTAGTTTACTAGCAAATTCATAGGATTTGAATGGAAACAACTTATCTGCTCTATTCACTTCAACCTTAAATGTAGAATTTTGTGGCAATCGTATTGTCTTTACATATTCTTCAATATCGCTGATATTGGAATCAATTTCAGTTGCAGGACTAATAGAATAAATACCGAAAATTTGTTGCAATCTTTGAATAATTATCTCTCTGTCTATTTCTTCATAATTTTGTACAACATATCTGCCAGCTATTCGATTGACTTCACAATTATAAGATTGTAAAGCATTTTTAATGTTATTTATCAAAACTTTTTCGAAATATCCCCTATTTTTCCCTTTTAGGTGTATTTCGCCATATCTAATTAAAATCACTTCTTTCATCTATCTAACATCCTTTTTATACTTTGCAACACAGTTTTTTATCTCACGTGACAAAATATCGACTTCTTCTAATGTATTTGTATGTGAAAAACTAATTCTTACAGCATTTTTTATCAATTCATCACGTACGCCCATTGCTTGCAAAATGCGATTATCTGTCTTTTTTGAACTACATGCAGAACCATTGCCTATATAAATATTTTTTTCTTCTAACATATGTAATAATGTCTCTGCTTTTACAAGTGGGTACGCAACACTTATAACGTATGGGCTACATTGATTATTGGATAATATAACACAATCACAGTCAGCCATATTTTCAACAAATCTTTGTTTCAATTTTGATACATAATCAAAATTTGCTTTTTGTTCGATTTTTGCCCTATGTATGACATATTCCATACTAGCAATTGCAGGTATGTTTTCTGTCCCACTACGTTTGCCAAACTCTTGTCCACCACCAATAATATATGGTTTTAGATTAACGTTCTTTTTTACATACAACAATCCAATACCTTTTGGGCCATGAATTTTGTGTCCCGAAATGGTATATGCATCCACCCCAAGGTTGGTAACGTTTACAGGTATTTTGCCAAAAGCTTGTACGCCGTCACTATGTACAAAAATATTTTTGTTGTATTCTTTTACGATATTTACGACTCTTCTTATGTCATTGATTGCACCCGTTTCATTTGAAACATGAATTATTGACACCACTTTTACGTCAGGAGATAATTTTTTTTTCAAATCTTCATAATCAATTTGACCATTTGGTTGTAAATTGACCGTGTCAAAATTTTCGCCAAACATATCTCTTACAAAATTGTAAATTGCTGGATGTTCCCCTGCGGAAATTAATATTTTACCATTTTTTTTCATAGCACCAAATATTGCCATGTTATCAGCCTCTGTTGCCCCACTAGTAAAATATAATTGGTCAAAGACAGTGGCACCAATATCATTTAAGATGTTTTTCCTACATTTTTCAATCAAATTGCGACTCTCAACACCACCATGATACAATGCACTAGCATTATAGAATTGATTCATACTCACTTGGTCATAAATTTTTAGTGCTTCATCATAAATTTTTGTCGTGCTTGCGTTATCAAAAAAAATCATAAAATCCCCTTTATTTGCTTTTTTATGATAACATAATATTTAATATTTTTCAATGAAAATATAAATAAAAAGACACAATAATTGTGTCTTTTTTTAATATGGAACAAAGTTTAGAAGCGTGTCTAGTTGGTCGCTATAAAGATACACTTCTGGGACTTGTCCTACAATTATGCTTTCTGATATCAAAACTTGTTGGGTGGTAGAAAATTGATGGCTTATTATTGGCATAACAACGCCAACATCTGCACTAATTGTAAGATAAATTTTATGGTTTGTTTGATTTATTCCCGCTGTTTCAAACTTGCTAGAAAACGTGCAATGTACAGCTCCTACTGGTCTTGCTCTAACAGTAATAAGAGGACCACGTCCAACCAAAATAGGTATACCACTAAAAGAGCCTATTGGAATACTCATACCAACATTCCCATATTCTTCAATTCTTAGTTCTGTTGTTTGAGCAAGGTCTTTTGATAAATTATTTATTTCAAGTGAGTTTGCTTGTATCATACTAATATTGCCGTATTCGTCAGTTACAATGTTTATTAAGTCGTCATAAACAATACTATTCATGACGACATCACTTATTGCACTATTCATTGCACGAGTAGCAAGAGCCTTACTTTTGACCTCAACTGTATCTACCAATACTGGATTAAACGCAACAGCAAAATATCCCCAAATAACAATAGTTACGACAAAAATTACTATAATGCTAGTAATACGTCTTTTCGTAAATAAGCGTTTTTTATTTGGTACACATTTTTTTCTCATACTTATTAGTATGAATGATAACTGTTATTTATTATAATCACTTTTAATTCAATATAATATCAATATTTTTTTGTTTTTGAATTAAAAATAAGTGCAAAGATGTATGCAAATAATACTGCTGCTGCAATTCCACCAGCAGTTGCTGTCAGCCCACCTGTAAATACACCTAAAAATCCTTGTGATTTTATAGCGTCTATAACGCCTTTTGCAAGACTTCGTCCAAATCCAGTAATAGGGACAGTCGCGCCTGCGCCTGCAAAATTCACTATTGGTTCGTATAAGCCAAACGCTTCCATTATCGCACCTATAACAACAAATAGTACCAATATTCTACTACTAGTAATATTTGTTTTAATCAGTAGTATTTGTCCAAGCATACAAATAAATCCACCAACCAAAAACACTTTGAGATACATTAGCCACATATTACTCGCTCCTTTTTATAACAACTGCATGACAAATGCCAGGTATACTATCACCTTGTTGCGAACTAGTAGAACTTAAAAGCGCTCCGGTTGCAGCAAATAATACACTCTTAATTTCGCCTTTTTCCAGTTTTTTCATAACATAAGAATTTATAACTGCTGCGCTACATCCGGCCCCACTACCACCTTGATATGTCTTTTGATTGTTGTCAAATATCATTTGCCCGCAATCATTATAATTTTTTCCTAATTTATATCCATTATGTTCCATAAGGTCCATAAACAATTCACTTCCTAATTTTCCTAAATCTCCTGTCAAAATCAAATCATAATCATCCGGAGTCGTCTTTGTGTCTTCAAAGTGAGCAATTATCGTATCACATGCAGCAGGTGCCATTGCTGCCCCCATATTATTTACATCTGTTATGCCATAATCAGTCACTTTGCCAAAAGTAGCCATTGTAATTTGGTTGCATTTCCTCATACTTCTATTTGACAAAATTGTACAACCGGCTCCTGTGACAGTCCATTGTGATGTTGGTGGTCTTTGATTGCCTAGTTCTAATGGAAAACGATATTGCCTTTCTGCACTACTAAAATGACTGCCTGTTGCACAAACTACGTTGTTAAAAAAATTCCCGTCAATCATACACGCCCCAACAGCCAAACTTTCTGCCATAGTACTACATGCTCCATACAAACCTACAAACGACGTTTTTAGTTGACGAGCCGTGAAACTTGATGATGTTATTTGATTAAGTAAATCTCCTGCAAGCATCAAATCAATATCGTCAATATTTAGATGTGCCCTCTCAATTGCGTGCACAATGCTATGTTCAATTAATTTTCGTTCTGCGTGTTCAAAAGTCTTCTCTCCAAATTTATCATCTTTTAGAATATAATCATAATATTCTTTGAAATTTCCTTGTCCTTCTTTTTCCCCAACAATGCTGTATGATGAGATAATATTGACTGGATTTGTAAATTTGATTGTTTGTTTACCACATTTTTTACTCGCCATATTCACCTACAAAAACAAATAAATTATTCCAATAATGATAGATATTGCCAATCCATTTACAATAACTGGTCCTGCAATTGAAAACATTTTGACACACAAACCATATATTATGCCTTCTTTCTTATATTCAATGGCTGGTGACGCGATACTATTAGAAAATCCAGTGATTGGAACAACTGAACCAGCCCCAGCAAAAATTCCTATCCTATCATACACACCCAGTCCGGTAAGTAGACTAGCTAAAAATATAAGTCCTATCAGCATCCATGCATTGGCTTCTTCTGTTGTCATAGTTGGGAAAATAGCAAGTAAACTATCATAAATGCCTTGCCCTAACATACAAATAAGACCACCAACTAAATATGCATAAATGAGTGTTGGAAAACTTTTTGTTTTTGGAGTTTTTGCTTCGACATATGCTTGATATTTTTCAAAAAAATTTTTATCTTCCATAAACACCTCAATATTTTTGTTGACTAAAATAGCAAAAATTAAACTAAAACTGCTTATATTTTTATATTTTTTTCACATACTAAAACAAATTATGGAGGAAATATGAAAAAATCAACAAAATTTGCTTCTGGTATGATATTGGGACTTGCGATATTGTCACAAGTTTCTGGATGTAGCATGGACACAAATGCAGTGCTAAAAGACAACTTATCAAGCAACTTAAATACCCTTAATAATGTAGTTGGGAAAATGGATACTATTGACGACAACTATCTCACAAATGTGGACCTTATGACAATCAATACATCAGCCCAACTTAGCAATATATCCACTCCACCACAAAAATACAAAGTGGAATATCTAAATGGAGAAGATGTCACGCTTACGCCAATAGAAGAAGACAAAAAAATTGGCCCAAAAATAAAACTAAATATTGACAATAATGATAATGCAATAAGTAATGAGCTCACACAAGATATAGAAGAGTCGACTATCCCAAACCAAACGATAAAAAAAGAAAAATATATAAAATCTACTTATATTCCAAGATACACAACAAAATATTTATCAAATAATATGGACGGATATATTACAAAAGTGCAAGCGCTGTATCTTGTAAATAGTGATTTGTTAGACGCAAATGACATGTGTAATAATAATCGAGATGAATTATTATCATCAATAAATGACTTGATAAGTATGTGTGAAGAAATAGAAAGCAACAATTGGAGCCCAACAGAAGAACAAAAACAAGCAATCAAAAATTATATTTATGATATAAAAACATCAATAAATAGAATTCGAAATTCTAATGGTCAAATCACAAATGAAATAAGTAATATTAGTTCAACAAACAATGCTACCCTATCACAATCATTTGACGTTCTAAATAGCAACTATATAAGATTACTAAATCATTTGGATGTAAGAATCACATATTTGCAAAACGCAATGACTACACTTGAACAAGTACGAAACATACTAATAGATACTTTATTTACAGAAACACAACCCGACTCAACACAAGATAATATGGAAAATAATGAAACTATAGTTGCAACAGAAGATAATACTGAGGAAAACAGTGTAGACAAAAATAAAACAAATATAGAAAGTGATGAGAGTACAAAATTAGAAGAAAATAATTCAACACAAAATATTGGACCAGATAATAATATTACAACAGACAGTAGCAGTAATACTGAAAGCGAAACGAAACAAATCGAAAATGATAACAGTAACTTACAAGAAAATGAAAATGCAACTGACAGTCAAAATGAGTCAAATCTAAATGAAACAGTAACAGCAGAAAATATTGAGTTGAATAATGACAATACAGAAGACGAAGAAAGTAATCAGGTCGATGATAGTTCAATAACACAAACGGATACAAATGAAAATACAACTCAAAATAGTGACACAAAATTGGATGAAAATATAACCACTAATACAATAAATAAAGAAGATGCAACACAAAATGATATATCAGGCAATTTTTCACTTTTAGAAAATTCAAGCAAAAATGAGCAAAAAAATGACGTTTTGCAAGATAATGAAAATAATGTAAATTATAATAACAAAACAAATGTTGATGACAATAACACTAGTATTAATGACAATAATATGAGTGATAACAACAAAAATGTTACAAATCGTGAAACTAGTAATAACAAAATTGAAAATGGAGAAAAAACACTAACTCACAACGTTGACACTTATAACAATAGTGTAATAAAATCAAATATTGATTCTATGGATAGACCAATAACAAACAACCCAAATAACAATAATATAAGCAATACCAACAATGCTAACAATACAGACATTAATAATAATGGTGTTGCCCCTAACTACAATCAAAGTACAAATATTTCGAACAATACCGGTATTACAACGCCTAATGCTACTAATAATGGAAATATATATAATGAACAAAATAGTCTAGGTTATGGCATTGGTCAAAATCACAATGATATTAATACCCCAAATGGAACGTTTCAAAATGGAGTAATATATCAAAATAATTTGAACCAAGGCGTTAATAACGGAGTCAATGGAACTAAAACTGGTTATTCTGGTTCTGGAAATTATAATGGAGATAGACATAACAACAACGTCAATACCTATGGTTTTAATACGCTAGTTGATATGCTCAATCGAGGTACGGTCAACAATGGGATTAATACTTTGGTCATTGATTAAAAAATGGTTTATGTTATAAAAAAATGAGATAATTATCTCATTTTTTGTTATGCCATTTTACTTTTTATATATGATAAAATTTTATTTTCAAGTCTACTAATTTGGACTTGGGACACTCCAATTTCTTTTGCAATCTCACTTTGTGTTTTATCTCTAAAATATCGAAGCAAAATTATTTTTTTATCACGTGGGCTAAGTGATGACAATATTTTGACCAACATTAGTTTTGTGTCTACGACATCAATGTCATAACCATTACTTATCTTATCAATCAAAAATAAATTCCTTCCGTCATCATCTCCCACTTCTTGCATTATTGATATTGGCATTCTATTACTTTCCATTGCAAATACTACATCTTGTTCACTTATTCCAAAATGTTCTGCAATTTCTTGTATGCTTGGTTCAGTATTTTTTTCGTTTATATAACTATCTATATATTTTGATATTAGTATGTTTTGTGCTTTCACACTTCTACTTACTTTTATTATACCATTGTCACGTAGAAATCTCTTCACTTCTCCTGCAATCATAGGTACAGCATATGTTGAAAATTTCACTCCAAAACTTTCATCAAAATTTGCGATTGCTTTTACAAATCCTAAACAACCGAGTTGATATAGGTCATCATATTCGATTCCCTTATTTTTATAGGATTTTATTACACTTTTTATTAGTGGCGCATTTTCTATGACAAGAGTATTTTTACTTGTTTCATCACCGTTTTTAGCTTGCTTTATTAGATGTAAAGTTTGTTCATAGTCCTGCATAATCTATCCTCCTACTTTGACATCTTTTGCACATATCTCCTTTGTCATTACTACACACGTTCCACCATTTACTTGGCTTGTGACCTCCACTTTGTCCATAAATCCTTCCATTACAGTAAATCCCATGCCACTGCGTTCATTGTATGGCTTTGATGTGAAAAATGGTTGCATTGCTTTTTTTATATCAGCAATACCTACACCATAATCTTGAATTTTGATAGTCACAGTGTTTTCAAAAATACTTACAAAAATGTCTATGTAACCCACTCTATCCGGATAAGCATGCACCACGCAATTTGTAACTGCTTCACTGACAGCAGTCTTTATGTCACCAATTTCTTCTATTGTAGGATTGAGTCCAACACAAAAACTCGCAACTACACTACGAGCAAATATTTCATTTTCACTTAAAGATTTGATAGTTAATTTCATTTCATTATTGTCCATTTTTAGACCTCCTAAACCAATTTTGGCATTATTTCATACAACCCACTCATCTTAAATATTTTTTCTACTGTTCTATTGGGGTTGTATATGTAAATAGGTACGCCAATATCTTTTAATTTTTTATACCTACCGATAAGCACTCCTATTCCAGTACTGTCCATAAAATTAAGTTCACTAAAATCAATTACCAATTGTTTGAAATTGCGATTACTACACAATTTATCTAGCGTAGTTCTTGTATAATTTGACGAACATTCATCTAGTTCGCCACATAACATGACATATAGAATATTATTGTCTAAACGATGTTTTATAACCATAATTGCTCTCCTTTTTAGTCATTTTAAGTATAACAATTAAATAAGCGCGAAAAACAAAATACTTGCTCACAATTTGACTAATTTTAGGGTTTTAAGAATAATTAATATGACTTAAAAAAGTTCGCTAAAATATTTATTTTTTTCTTGACATCATGTATCATATATAGTAAAATTCTATTGTCAACACGATTGACGGGGTGTAGCGCAGTTTGGTAGCGCACATGATTTGGGATCATGGGGTCGTGAGTTCGAGTCTCGCCACCCCGACCAAACAAATTGTGTTGATACAAATTGGGCCTTTAGCTCAGTTGGTTAGAGCAACCGGCTCATAACCGGTTTGTCCGGGGTTCAAGTCCCTGAAGGCCCACCAATTTGTATTTTGGCCTGGTAGTTCAGCTGGTTAGAACGCTAGCCTGTCACGCTAGAGGTCGTGGGTTCGATCCCCATCCAGGTCGCCATTTTTTGTAGCATAATGCTACATGCCTCGGTAGCTCAGTCGGTAGAGCAAGGGACTGAAAATCCCTGTGTCGGCGGTTCGATTCCGTCCCTAGGCACCAATAATATGCTGGTGTGGCTCAATTGGCAGAGCAGCTGATTTGTAATCAGCAGGTTGATGGTTCGATTCCATTCACCAGCTCCATTTGGGAAGGTTGCAGAGCGGTCAAATGCAACGGACTGTAAATCCGTCGGCCTCGCCTTCGATGGTTCGAATCCATCCCTTCCCACCAAAAAAAGAGTGCAAATGATTGCACTCTTTTTCTTATTCAAATATATTATTGTCGCGTTATTTCATCTTAATAAAATATTTATTAAAATGATTATGATATTTTTGAATATTTGTCTTTTAGAAACATTTCCCTTGCCTTTTGATATTTGTCAGCAAGAATCAAAATATACTTTTCTTTTTCTAATTCGTTCATCGCATTGTATTTTGATGTATCAGTTAGTTTTGCAAACGGATTCAGTATATCTTCGTCTTCCCTTAATAAAGTAAAAACTTTATCTATAAATGCATAGTCTTCATCATTATTGAGTGATACATACTCCACTCCACCAGACACTCTTTTTAGCGTGACAAAGTTTTTGTAAAAATAACTATTTTTGTTAATATCATTTACTGTATTATATTTTTGTCCATTTGATATTCCTGCATTTTTGAGTCTTTGTTTTGCTAAATTGGCAAGTGCTTTAAGATTGCTACAACTCATATTGTTACCTCCATTTTTATTGTATAAATATATTACATCTAATGAGATAAAAATGGAGATGCTTCGACAAAAGTAGTCAAAATAATTTATTATTTTTATAGAACGTTTTCCATAGTTTCTAGCATCCAATCTATATATATTCCAAAGCCTTTTGTTGGGTCATTTACAAACACGTGTGTTACTGCACCTACCAGTTTGCCATTTTGTATAATTGGACTACCACTCATTCCTTGAATAATACCACCTGTTTTTTGTAGCAATTCCTCATCAGTTACTTTGATTATCATACTTTTTTCGCTTGATTTTGACTGAAAACTTGTTTTAATAATTTCAATATCATATGCCTTTATTCCACTATCATCAAGAGTGCATAGTATTTTTGCACTACCCGGATGCACATCAAGTCTTGTTCCAACACTGATTAGTGATTTGTCAGCAGTCAAATTGCTACTTTCATCTAGATTACCATATAATCCAGTATTACCATTATATACAATATCTCCTTGAACATCACTACCCAAACTAAATACTCCTTGTATCTCACCTGCTGCACCCGATTTTCCCCTTTTTACACCTAGTATAGTGCAATTATACAAATCACCACCTGCAACATTAATTGGGCTATTATCTACACCATTTGTGATTGCGTGTCCTAGACTTGCATATTTAGATTTTTCGTCATTAACAAACGTTAAAGTCCCAAGTCCCGTTGCATCATTTTTGACCCAAAGTCCAAGTTTGTAGGAATTTGTTTGAATGTCTAATGCTGGCGTAATTGTTGTAGAATTGTTTTCATTAGCACGAATATATTCGACATTCATTTCTTTGCCATGAGATAGGACAAGAGCAGTGTTAATATCATCAACATCATTTATATCAATAATACCTATTTTTGTTATTATATCACCGACTTTGAGACCGCTTGATTTTATTGGCTCTACTATACCATTTTGAGTTACAACATAGTTTGAACCAATTATTGTCAAACCTTTTGTAGTTATATCAAAGCCAAGGACATTGCCTCCTGCATAAACATTTTGATTATCAACAACACTAACCTTTGCATTTTTTATATTGAATAAGTCAAACAATTTATAAGAAATAACAAAATCTTTTATCTGCTGTTCTTTTTCATCGTTTAGTGAAGCCGATATTGTTTCTACGTTATTAAGAGATTGAAACTGTGATTTTGTAAGAATTATTTCGCCGTCTTCCCAAAATATGGTAGGTATAGAAAAAATGGTGTATCCAACAATAATAGATAAAACCACAAATATGAAAATCTTAAAAAAAATACTACTTTTTGAATTCATCAAAAGTAGTATATGCAATGCTATATTTTATATCAAAAATTAGCGATTATTTTTATATTTTTCTGCACTGTCTAACAATTCTTTTGCATGCAAAATAGCAACTGACGAATTAGAACCCGACAACATACGCGCTAGTTCAGCAACTCTTTCTTCTCTATCCAATATTTCAACCTTTGTATAGGTTTTTTCTTCATCGCTATATTTGGTGATTTTGAAATGAGTGTCGGCTATGCATGCAATTTGTGCAAGGTGTGTTATACATATAACTTGATAATTTTTGGATATTTGAGACATTTTTTGCCCCAGTACAGCACCAATAGCCCCACCTATGCCACTATCAATTTCATCAAAAATCAATGTTTTATAATCATTTTCTGCAATTGCAACACACTTGATTGCAAGCATAAATCTACTCATCTCGCCACCAGATATTATCTTTGATAATGGCTTTGCAGGTTCTCCTAAATTGGCACTAAACAAAAATTCAATATCATCAGCACCATTTGTTGTTGCAAATTGTTCGATATTTTCTCGTGTATAATTTGCCTTATTTTGAACGACAAAGCTACTATTTTTCATACCAAGTGTAGCTAATTCAATCAAAATAGCACTCTCAAATACTTGTGCAATTACTCGTCTTTTTGATGTAAGTTCTCGACAAGCATCATATAACTCATCAAGGATTTCACTTTTCTCTTTTTGTAGTTTATTTATCTTATCCTGACAATTTTCCAAATCATACAATTTGAGTTTGGCTTGTTCTAAATAAGAAATTGTTGAGTCATAAGTGCCACCAAATTTACGATATATATCTTTTATCAAATCAAGTCGTTGTTCAATCTCTTCAAGACGATTTGCACTAAAATCAATATTAGACAAATATTCTTTTAGTGAGTCTAATATGTCACGACTATCATACTTGATATTCTCTAATCTTTGTAAAAGGTCATTCAAACTGTCATCAAATCTAGTAGCGTTTTCCAATTCTTTGCATGCGACATTAGAATTTGAAACAATACCATATTCCCCGTCAAGTAAAGAAATTGATTGCGATAAGGACTCATATATTTTTTCAAAATTATTAAGCCTATTTTTCTCTACTTTTAATGTTTCTTCTTCGTCTTCTTTGATGTCAGCTTGTTCAATTTCTTCTATCTCATGTTGGAGCAATTCAATGCTTTTGAGTCTATCTTCCTGTGAACCACCCAAATTTTTTATTTGTACATTTATGTTTTGCAAATTATCAAGAATATTTTTTAGTTTTGTTTTAATTTTTTGAACACTGTTATCGAAATTATCAAGAAAAACAATATGATTTTTGACATCTAAAAGGTCTTGATGCTCGTGTTGTCCATGTATATCTACAAGATATGAAGTGAGTTTTCGAAGCATAGAAATAGTGACAATATCCCCATTTACACGACATTCATTTTTACCTGCAATACTCATCATACGTGAGATAATAATTGTATTATCAAAATCAAGTCCATTATTTTCAAAAAAATCCATTATTTCAGGGTCATTTGGCACATCAAAAACAGCCTCTACTCGTGCACTGTCTTCACCACTTTTTATAAGGCTTTTGTCTGCTCTATCACCCAACACAAAATTTAGAGCATCAATAATGATACTCTTACCTGCACCCGTTTCACCTGTTAGTACATTAAAACCATTCTTCATTTCAATTTTTGAAGATGAAATTAAAGCAATATTATTTATCTTGATACTTACTAACATATATTACTCCACAAACATATTTTATCAAAATATAAAAAAAATAACAACATATCGTTGTTATTTCAAATAGTTATTTTAGTAGTTCCAAAAGCTTATTTTGGATAACATAAGCATCTTCAACATCACTTGTAACAATCATAACAGTATCGTCACCATAAGTAATGCCAAGCGCTTCTGGATATGACAATTGGTCCAAGAAATTAGCACACATATTTGCAGTTCCTTTTAGAGTCTTAACAACTACCAAGTTCATAGCCTTCTTTATTGATATAACACATTGCTTAAAGATAGAACTAAATTTGTTACTAGTTGTAGTCACTCCTGAACTAACAATAGCATATTTATATTTTTTGCTATCCGTTTGGATTTTGATGAGTCCAAGTTCTTTAATATCACGACTAATTGTTGCCTGCGTAATGTCAAAGTTTGCAGCTTTGAGTGCAGAAACCAAATCTTCTTGGGTCTCAATCTCATTAGTTGATATCAACTCCAAAATTTTTGCTTGTCTACTATTTCTTGCCATAATATTTCTCCTATGTGTTAATATAAACCCATACCCACGATGTATTTACATTATACACTACAAATTATAATTATGCAAGTACTTTTTGAATATTTATTCATAGTTGTTTTGCATAAATATTCAAT
>CALWPI010000013.1 GCA_944383385.1 uncultured Clostridia bacterium | reverse complement strand
ATCAGTAACAGAATTATTTTATGATTTTGATATTATTGCAAATCCCAAAGTCAACAAAGATTTGTTTGCAGGAATTAGTCGAGTCAAGAGATATATTTGTGATGCAAATGGCAATAGAAAACTATTTATATTTAGAAACTGTGTCAATTTGATTAGAGAAATCAAAGGATATTTTTGGAGCGACAAGGACGTTCCATACAAAAAAGATGACCACTGTTTAGACGAGTTGAGATATTACATTATGTCAAGACCCGAACCAGCAAAAGTTATCCATACAAAATCAATCATTACATTAGACAAAGAAAGAAAAATGCGGAGACTAAAATATGGAACAAAAAGATATTTTTAGTGCGCTATATAAAAGGGCAATGGGATATGAGTCTTGTGAGGTAGTCGAAGAATATAACAACACAGATGATAACATTGTGTTATCAAAAAGGAAAGTGACAAAGAAGACTGTGCCACCCTGACATATCAGCAATCAAAATGATACTAGGTGACGCAAAAGTAGAATATCCAGAATATGACCAAATGGACATTGAAAAATTGAAGGAAATAAAAGAAAATTTAGAACAACAAATTGAGGTGAAAGATGATTCAAAAAATGAATGATAATGTGCGTATCAAATGCGACACAATGGGTTGTAAACATAATGCAAAATATAAGCTAGTTATAAAAAAATCACTTTTGTTTAGTGGACTATACCTATGTGATGATTGTGCAAAAAATATTTACACCGATTTAGGCAAACTGTTTGTACCAAAGAGTCCAACAAATGTGATAAAGAAAAAAAGTGGGGTAATAAATGAAAACTAACAATTTAGATTATGAAAAAGACCTTGTCGATAGTGTCATAAAAGATTTTAAGACCAGACAAGTCGAAAGGAAAAATTATGAAAACAATTGGATACTTGATATCAATTTTTATATTGGTAATCAATATTGTAGTATTGATGATTATGGACAAATAAATGATTTTGCCAAACAATATTTTTGGCAAGAACACGAAGTGTTTAATCACATTGCTCCACTGGTTGATGTGAGACTTAGCAAACTCAATCGTGTAAGACCAACTATGACCGTCGTGCCATTTTCGGATAGTGAAAAAGATATATACAAGGCAGACGTGTCTAGAAAGATACTTGAAGTTGTATCAAAGAAAAAAGATTTGAGTTCACTTATTGCAAAAGCGACTATGTGGAGTGAATTGACAGGAACAGTTTTTTACAAGGTCATTTGGGACAGTAAATCTGGTAATGTGATTGGCAATGTTGACGGACAAAGTGTGCATACTGGTGATGTCAATATTTCAGTTATTAGTCCATTTGAGATTTTCCCAGATAGCAATACATATGAAGACATTTCTTCATGCAAAAGCATAATACACGCAAGGTCATATCATGTAGACGAGGTTTTTGAAAAGTGGAATGTCAAATTAGACGGAAGTGATATTGACGTGTTTACACTCGAAAATATCAGCAGTTTAGGTGGCTTGGGATACACTGCTTCGGCAAAAAAGACAGCAATTACAACAAAATCAAATCAAGTGTTAGTTATTGAAAAATATGTAGCACCAAGTAAAGAATATCCAAATGGTAGACTAATAATTGTTGCAGGCGACAAACTGGTGTATGATGACGAATTGCCTTTTGTAAACACAATTACAGGGGAGAGAGAATTTCCATTTGTTAGACAAATTTGTCTTGCCACACCAAACAGTTTTTGGGGGACATCTATAATTGATAGATGTATACCTATCCAGCGTGCATACAATGCAGTCAAAAATAGAAAGCACGAATACATCAACAGAATGTCAATGGGTGTGTTGACAGTCGAAGACGGTTCAATTGATACAGACAATTTGGAAGAAGAAGGCATGAGCCCTGGCAAAGTGCTCATATATAGACAGGGTAGTAATCCACCAAAAATGTTGGGTGTAGATAGTGTACCACTTGATTTTTCAAGAGAAGAAACATTGCTTGAAAATGAAATGTTGTCGGTAAGTGGAGTAAGTGACCTACTAAAAAGTGTGAGCAATTATAGTAACTTATCTGGTGTTGCTCTTGAACTGCTTGTCGAACAAGACGAAACACGACTAGTTGTCAGTGCTGACGAGATAAGAAAATCGATAAAAGAAATATCACAATTTGTACTTGCTCTATACAAAAATTATGGCATTGCTCAACAAACAGCAAAGTTGTTTGACGGGGACGGCAAAGTCCAAATGTTTTATTGGAATAGTAGTCAAATATCATATGACGATATTATTTTTGAAACAGAAAATGAAATAAACCAAACACTTGCACAAAAACGTTCATACATATTTGACCTAGTGGCAAGTGGACTGCTTAATGAAAAAGATGGAACACTCTCTCCTAGCATCAAGAGTAAAGTATTAGATAGTCTAGGGTATGGTGTGTGGGACACGACACAAGATATTGACAGTCTCCATGATGCAAGGGCAGACGGAGAAAACATGTCAATCAAAGATGGCAAAGATGTCGCGGTGAGCGAAGTAGATAATCACGACAGACATATTGCAAGACACACTGCATATCTTGTATCGAACAATATTGACTCTATTTCAAATAATGATATTTATCAAAGAATGATAGCACATATACATGAACATAAGAAAATACAAAATATGACAAATTTATCAAATTCAATTGCTATGCAAACTACAAATTTGTCCTAAATATAGGCATAAAAATATAATTGCATAGTTTTAATATAAGGAGAACAGAATGGAAGAAAATAATGTAATTGATGTAGAACAATCCAATATTGTGCCTGACCAAAGTGTGAACACACAAAGTGATAATGGGGATTTAGGTTCACAAAGCGACTCTACATTTGGAAAATTTCGTGATGCGAAAGCACTTCTTGATGCTTACAATAATTTGCAAGTTGCCTTTACAAAAAAGAGTCAACAGCTTGCAGAATTGATTAAAAGTGGGACAAGTAATGAACAAACCGTTGACGATAAGCCAGCAGAAACACCTTCATTATCCCCAATATATGAGCAAAGTGATTGGCACGAAAAATTGGGTCAGTTTTTAGAAAAAAATAGTCAAGCAAAATCATTTGCAAAAGAGATTAGTAGCATATTGATTGAGGACAAAGAATTGGCAAAAAAGCCAGACTCCCTTGAACTTGCTTGGGCAAAAGTCATGACTCAACACTATATATCGCCTGACAATCTCACAGACGATATTATAAATAATTATTTGTCTTCGCATGCAAATATCAAAGATAAAATAATTAAAGATTATCTAAACGCTATACGTACCAACAGTGTTGTCCCATTAATTGCAGAATCAAAAGGTTCAAATACAAGTGTTATGGGCAAACCACAGTTTTCGTCACTGACGGAAGCTAAACAGTATGTAGAAGCATTGTTTAGAAAATAGGAGAGAAAATGGTTACATTAAAGACTGCTGAAAATGCACTAAAAACCGTGTATTTGGGTGTTGTTGCAAACCAATTGAATGTGAATGCAAACCCATTACTCGGCAAAATCAAACAATCTTCAACAGATGTTTGGGGAAAAGAAATAAGAAAACTCGCACCATATGGAATTAATGGTGGTATTGGTGCTGGTACAGAAGAAGGCAAGTTGCCTACTGCTGCTGGAAATAACTATGTACAATTTGTTAGTGAACTAAAAAATTTGTATGGCACAATTGAAATTTCTGACAAAGCAATACGCGCAAGTCAAAATAATGCCGGAGCATTTGTCAATCTTCTAAATGCTGAAATGGAAGGACTTATTAAGGCAAGTTCTTTTAATTTTAGTAGAATGTTATATGGAGATGGTTCTGGTGTGCTATGTTCTATACCAGATGTCAATGTGGGCACGGGCGAAATCTATGTGGATAGTGTAAAAAATCTCATGGAAGGAATGGTTGTACAACTATATGATGGTTCAAGTGCGCTAGTTAGTGACGAAACTGCTAGAATAGTATTTATTGACAGGGCAAAGAAAATCATCAAACTCGACCATACATTTGATAGTTCTATTGAAACGGCTACTGACAAGTTTGTGGTCCAAAATTCTTTGAATAACGAAATCACTGGACTTGGAAAAATATTTGATACAACAGCAACAACACTATATGGTGTTGACAAAACAAAACACAATTGGTTGAATCCTTATGTAAAAACAAGTGTTGGCACAATCAGTGATAGCGTAATGCAAGAGGCAATTGACACGCTAGACGAAGTTACTGGTAGCACAGTTGATTTTATTACATGTTCAAGCAAGGTCAAAAGACTATATCAAGAATATCTTGCATCATTTAGAAGAAATATTGATATTATGGAACTTGCAGGTGGATACAAAGCAATGAGTTATAACGGCATACCAGTTGTCAGTGATAGATTTATTGCAGATGACACAATGTACTTGTTAAACACAAAAGACTTTACTTTGCATCAACTATGTGACTGGCAATGGTTGGAAGGTGAAGACGGCAGAATTATTCGTCAAACCACTGGTTATCCAGTTTATACTGCAACTCTTGTAAAATATGCTGATTTGATTTGTGACAGACCAGCAGGACAAGCAAAATTGTCAGGCATTACACAATAATAAAATTGCTATTTCAAAGGTGGCAGACCTGCTACCTTTGATTTGTTTTTAGGTAAAAATGAAAAAGAAGATAAATAATGATGTTTATAATATTTCTCAAAGAATAAAACAAGTAGACAAAGACTATTATATTGTTTTTGAAACAAAAACAAAAAAATTTGAGATACACCACAAAAAACAAAAGGGTGGGTCACTTTGTCTTGTTTTGCCATTTGATAGACTTGATGTAAGAACACTCAATTTGGTTTATAAAACACAAGTCAAATGGTTCAAAGAGAATATTATGCAAATCGAAAAAAATAATGAAAGATTGGAGCGTGTCGCTCAAACAAATACTATGGACATAGCAAAGTCACAGTTGTTTGATATTATAAAATATGAGAGCAATACAACAAGCGATGACCATAGATATTTCCAAACAGAGTGGCATTAAAGGAGGGATAATGAATATTGGCAATTTGATTGTTGCGTGTGGCGAAATGCTGAATATTGACGAACTAATAAATGCAACTTTTGAAAATGAAAAATTGTTGTTATATGGAACAGAAGTCAAGGACCACACAATCAACAAAATGGCAAAATGTGTGCTTTATACAATAGAACGAATTGTGCAAGATTATTTCCCAATCAAGGGGAGTGTTAAGATTGCCCCTAAAAACAAAATGATACCCTATGAAGAAATAACTAATGAAAAACTAATCGGCATTACAACAATCTGTGACCAGTACGGCAATGGGGTTATGTACGAGGCATACGACAAATACATAAAAGTATTTACTGATGCAGAACTCACAATAACATACAATTATAGTATTGGTGAAAATGTTAGATATGATAGTGTCATTGATTACATACCACCAATGATAACAGAGCGAGCAATAATATATGGCGCTTGTTATGAATATTGTCTTATGAATGGCAGATATGATGAGGCAAACATTTATGATGTGAGATTTAATGACACAATTTTGGCATGCACTCGTGGTAAAGGCAGTAAATACATTAGACCAAGAATTTGGAGGTAATTATGTATTCAAGGTACAAACTAAACCCAAGTATGTCAAAGATAAAGATATCATACAATAAGTTTGCAGGTATCAATGCAGACGCAGGTGACTTTGATTCTTCGCTTTCATATTCTCCAATGTCATACAATTTTAGTTTCGACTATGGTCGACTAAATAACGGAATGGGAGTAAGGATACTGCATGCTCCACTTACAGTATTTGACCAATACCCAGAAACCATATTTGGACAGGCTACAAATAGTGACAATTTTGATATAGAAAAAGCATGGTTTTTCAATTCCTACATTGACGGAGCGACATTTGGTGATGACAGTGGCATTATGTACTACACAAGTAATGGAGAAATGTATTTTAGCACTCTATATAGTGGGCTTGAACCAGAAAAAACTAGAATGACATTTTCCTCACCACCATCTGTGACGCAATATAGATTGTATGGCGATGACGTTCTCATCATTTGTGGTGATAACAAAATGTATACATGGACATGGCAAGGTGACGAAAAATTGATTGAAGGAGCCCCAATGATTTCGTCAATGTGTGTGCATAACGAAAGATTGTTTGTAACTGTTGCTGACGACCCAAATACAGTTTGGTATTCAGACGACCTAGACCCAACAAATTGGAATGTGTCTAGTAACGAAGCAGGATTTATAACGATTGTAGAAGACCGCGGAAGGATAAATAAGGTGTTGTCATATAATGACTATGTTTATGTGTTTCGTGATTTTGGCATATCTAGAATATATGCACAAGGTGGCGAAGAAAATTTTTATATTCAAGAACTTTATCATAGTGACAGCATTATAAACGCAAATACGG
Organism: uncultured Clostridia bacterium; assembly: GCA_944383385.1. Taxonomy (GTDB): domain Bacteria; phylum Bacillota; class Clostridia; order Christensenellales; family UBA1242; genus CALWPI01. The sequence goes on along the minus strand of CALWPI010000013.1, from coordinate 16,952 downwards.
TATCAATTTGTGGGAATACAATGTATCTTGTCATTGGCAATTCACTATACAGTTTTGATGGACTAAACTATCACAAAATTGAATGTGGGCTAGAAAAATATTTGCCAAATGGTTATAAACAAGCAGTGTCTGCGTTCAACAATGGGAAGTATTATTTGGCTACAAAATTTGAATTTGATGACAACAAGCAAATTGGTGATGAATTGATAAATTCTCAAACCAACAATGTGCTAATTGAGTTTGATACAAATACTGGCGTCATAAATATTATGCGTGGGAAATCAATAAAACACATATTATCTGTTGAACACCACACCATGAATAAATTAGTGTTGTGCACTCTGGAAGATAGCCAAACTCATTTTAGACTACACGAACTAACTCATGACGGCAAATTTTATGATACATATACAAAAAAATATTTTACAGGAATGTATACTTCATGTGGTTATCCAAATAAGACAAAAATTTTGCAAGAAATAGATATAAAAACGCAAGGTGACATAAAAATATATGTCAATTGTGATGGAGATGCATTTGAGTATGCATTAAAGGGCAGTGACAAAATACAAAAAGTGATGGCAAATCGAAAGTTTGAAGTGCTGAAAATTGATTTTGAATCAAATGCTTCTGCGCTTATTAGTCCACCAACACTAATAGTAGGTGTGTTATGAAAAAATCAAAAGGTGAAGTCGCATACGATAGCGTAAATAAATTAAATCAAGATTTTTATAATATTCTCACCCAAATCAATAATTCGTATAAAGCATATCACAAAACATTTACTTTTAATGATAATACTTTTACTATTCTTGGATTTAGTGCAAAAGCAAAGACAAATGTCACATTTTCTATTACATTAAATTCAAATAGTGAAGTTATCTTATATCACAATAAAATTGCAATTGCAAAATTGTATCCAAATAGTAATGTTTTAATGAGTATTGAGTGTGCAGAAAACAATGTTTTGTCACTAGACGGACAAGGGGAATGTGACATCAATTTTAGTATTTGTGGAAACATAGTTATAAATGATACGGAAAGCACTGCAATTTATAATATTGGCGACAGTGTTTTTGTATGTAAAAATACAAACAATACGTGTCAAATAGATGTCATAAACAAGGATGATTATATGTCTTATCCAAATTGTCAAAAGTCAACATATCTAGTCGGCAAAGTCCTTGATATAAAACAAATAAAATACAATGATATTATCACATATGCTGTACTATGCAAAAGTGATAATGTGGCTTTATATATAGGAAATTTTGACAGTAGCATAGTACTACCAAATGATACTGTCTCAATTTCTGCATTATCTCAAAATGGATATGCTTATACAAATGGAAAAACTATAAACATTGTTGCAGACACAACTACAACTTATGATATATCAATCTCAAATATCAAAAAAATTGTTGGTGTCAATTATGTTTCAAATATGACATCAAAGACAGTTTTTATTGTTATGAATTATTCAGGGGTTTTATCAATTATAAAAGTAAATAATCAAACGATTTTAGACACTATGATTAGATTACAAGGCAATGATTTCGAAATTTTGTGTGATGAAAATAATGTTTTGTTTTTATATAACAATCGTAGTGTTACGTTGTATGACTATAACGTTTCAAATAATGAGTTTATATTTAGGGTAAATTATGTCACAAAACAAAATTTATCAATTATCGGTAGTAATATAGTTTCGTTTTCTAATGACTATATTGCTCCAATCAAGCAAATATAATTTGCAATAATGGAGGGAATATGTATCAATATTACATAACCAAAGATACCAGCAACAACGCAAAATCAATGCTCGAAGAACAGGACAAAAAGAAAAAAGAATTGGAAGACAAAATCTCTAATATTAATAGTAAATTTGATTTGTCACAATCTTCAAGTGATGTTGAGTTGCCAGACGAGTTGAGCCTTGAAAAATTGACTTTTGAAGACAAGTCAAAGGAAGATATAGAAAAAGAGGCAACAGACAGTCTTGCTGGATATTACAATAATTCAAAAAACGCAATATATGAAGATATCAAAAACAAAGAAAACGAATATATGCAAAATATTGACACTCTAAAAAAGGACAATTTAGACAGCAAAGAACAACTATCAAGTTATTATGACGAAGCAAAACAATCGGCAAGTGATGATGCACTAAAAAGGGGACTTGCTAGAAGTAGTATTGTTGTAAACAAATTGGAAGCATTTGACCAAGACAAACTCGACAAATATGCCGAACTTGATAGAACTTTGTCAAATAGCATAAACGCAATCAATTTTGAATTATCTGCCCTAAAAGGAGAGCAAGAAAAGGCTCTTAGCAATTTTGAAATAGAGTATGCAAGCAAACTAAACGACAAAATTGCAAGCCTCACACAAGAACTTGAAGACAAGAAAAATGAGGTCATAAAGTATAATAATGAAATAGAAGAAAAAGAAAAAGAATATGAACAAAAATTGGCTTCGTTCTCACAAGAACTTGCAGAGGCAGACAATGATAAGGTAATGGATATTTTAGAGTATGCAACAGAAAATGGTTACACAAGTCTTGACAGATTTAGGACAGAAGCCGTTTACTACACAATATCCCAGTATCTTTCTTCACTCTCGCCAGAAGATGCTAGATATGTACTAGAAACAAGTGACACCATAAAAAATAGTGTGCCACAAGAATATTATCAAAAACTCTACAATGATTACGCAAAATAATTATGTGGACAGAAATATTCAATCTAGCACTCAATAATGGATTATGGGCAGTACTATTTTGCGTCCTTTTGTTGTATGTACTAAAAGATAGTCGCTCTCGTGAGAAAAAATATCAAACAACGATTGAGTCTCTTGGGAACTCACTATCTATTGTCCAATCAATAAAAGATGATATCGAAGACATCAAAGACGCAATCTCAATTCATGATATAGAGGGGGAAAGTAATGAGTAAATTTAGAAATTATGGTTTTTGGATAAGTCTTTTAGGTGCAATATTACTATTTTTGCAAGTATTAGGTCAAATGTGTGGATTCAGTATTGACAACGAACAAATTTCTGCCGTTGTGACGGCATTTTGTGGAATATTAGTTGTTTTGGGAGTCTTAATCAAAAATGATGAAGATGACAAAAATGATAGTGAAGATATTGATGAAACAGATGAAATTGACGAAAATAATGATAATGATTTTGATATCAAATAATTTGCAAGGACTGGATAAAATCCAGTCTTTTTTTGTTAAACATTTGTAAGAAAATCAATTTGCTGTTATACTAAACTATGATTACATTGTATCACAGTGTGATTTTGGGGGAAATATTATGATGTACAAGAATACTTTTAGGTTATTCTTTTCAAATGCAAGCAATATTTGGAAGACCTTTTTATATTTGCTTGTAACAGGTCTTGTTACGGCACTTTCTTTACTTATTGCTTTGCCAGTCATAAAAGAACTAAATAATGTTGGTGTGTTTTCCCAAACAGGTGAGATATTTACTAATTTATTTTCGTTATTAGAAAAACAAGAATTTGGTTCTTCTCTTCTTGCAATTTACAACAACTTCCTTGATGTTATCTTTGATAAACGTCTTATTGGATATGTTATTGCCTTTTGCGTTATTATTGTTATAGCAACTAATATATTTAGCAGTATCTATTCATTATCTATGGCTGACAATATGTATGGGTATATGTCAAGTGGATTCCATGGTCATTATACTGTTTCAATTTTTTCTACTCTTAAAAAGGGATTGTTGCTTGGGCTGACTAAATTAATTATTGTTTTTCCTGTTGACATGATAATAATTGTTGTGTTATCATACTGCGTTAAATTGTTTACATTAGGTGGCTTATATGCTGTATTTGCACCTATTATAATATTTGCAACTTTTACAATACTTTATAGTTTTAGACTAACACTATTTTGTGGGTGGGAGAGTGCTATTTGTGTGCACGATTGCTCCATTTTCCGTGGACTAAAACTTGGTATTGTAGCAGTCAATCGTAGATTTGCAAGGACTTTGGGATGTTCATTTGCACTCATGCTTACAATACTTTCAGTCAATATTTTTGCAAGTCTATTTACTCTAGGATTTTGCCTTGTAATTACTATTCCTAGTAGTTGGTTATTAGTATCAATATTTGGGAATGTAATGTATTTCAGTAGCCAAGGGATGAGATTCTATGTCGAAGATGATTTTGTCATCAGTCCAAAAAGATTAGAGGTTACTGATTCTCCTAGAAAAACAAAGTTTGAATTATAATAGAAATACGCATATATTCCGTCGTGAAAAAAGGAGAATATATGGAAGAAAATAATGTAATTACTCAACAAAATGTTGAGACTTTGCCTGCGTCTAACGTAGGAGAAAATGACGGTAAATTTGCAAAACGCAAGTACGTCAAAAATCAAAAGAATGTTAGAAAAACCGACAATAAAAAAACTAGTAAAGGCAATTTGAAATTGTCATTTTTAGGTGGTGTTGGCGAGATTGGAAAAAATATGTTAGTGCTAGAATATGGCAATGATATGATTGTCATAGACAGTGGACTATCATTTCCAGACGATGATTTACCTGGTGTTGATGTCGTCATACCTGATATTACCTATCTAATTGAAAACAAAGACAGAATACGTGGTATCATCATAACACACGCACACGAAGACCACATTGGTGCTTTGCCTTATGTATTAGCAGAAATCAATGCACCAGTTTATGGTAGCAAATTTACAATTGCTCTTATTGAAAACAAACTTCGTGAGCATAGAAATGTCAAGATGAAAGCTAATATTGTAAAACCAAGACAAACAATCAAACTTGGATGTTTTTCTATTGAATTTCTAAATGTTACTCACTCAATTTCTGGGTCTATGGCTTTTGCTATTAGTACACCTGTGGGCTTATATTTCCATACAGGAGATTTCAAACTCGACCTAACACCAATCAATAACGAAGCAATGGACTTAATACGTATGGGCGAACTTGCAAACAAAGGCGTCTTGTTGCTGACAGCAGATAGTACAAATGCTGAAAGAAACGGATTTTCTATGAGTGAAAAAGAAGTTGGTGTCACTCTTGACAATTTGTTTGGCCAATACAAAACAAAAAGAATAGTCATTGCAACATTTGCAAGCAACGTTTATCGTGTTCAACAAATACTCGATATTGCAGAAAAATATGGCAGAAAAGTTGCTTTTTCTGGTAGGTCAATGATAAATGTTTGTGAAACTGCATGCAAGATTGGAGAATTGCGTTACAACAAAAATAATATAATTGATATCGACCATGTAGATAGATATCCTGACACTGAACTATGTATCATTACAACAGGCAGTCAAGGCGAACCTGCAAGTGCTCTTGCAAGAATGGCTTGTGGCGAGTTCAAAAAAGTTGAAATTGGCAAAAATGACTTAATAATTTTTTCTAGTTCTTCAATTCCAGGAAACGAAAAGACAATCAATGATGTTATAAATTTGCTTTATAGAAAAGGTGCCGAAGTCATATTTGAATCACTTGCAAAAGTGCACGTATCAGGTCACGCATATCGTGATGAACTAAAAGTAGTGCACTCACTTTTAAAACCAAAATTCTTTATACCTTGCCATGGCGAATATCGTCATTTGAGAGCGCATGCAAATCTTGCTTGTGACCTTGGTATGAACGAAAGGAATATCATTATACCTGAACTTGGCGACCAGATTGAGATAGGCAAAAACTCTATGAAAGTTGCTCGTCAAGTCCCATTTGGAGCAAGACTTGTAGACGGTCTTGGTGTGGGTGATGTGTCAGATATGATTATTCGTGACAGAATCCAACTCAGCGAAGAAGGTATATGTGTAGTTATTGTATCAATCAACAAACTAACTGGTGCTATTAGTGCAAAGCCTGACCTTATTTGTCGTGGATTCACTTTTGCAAAAGATGATGCAGAAAAAATGGAAGACGCAAGAGACGTTGTCATAAATGCAATCAGTCAAGTGAATTTCAAGACACAAGATTGGGGATATATCAAGACAAATATTAGAAAATCACTAACGAGTTTCTTTACTAAAAAGGCAAAAAGACGTCCTGTCATTATGCCAATAATATTGGAAAGATAATGGAAATAGAAACTTATATTGTAAAAAATACATTCAATAAAAATGGTCTTGACCAAATAGAAAAATTTGGTCGAGATTATTTTATTCCTGTAATTTTAAGTGAAACACTCGATATTTTGCTTGATGTAGTCAAAAAAAATAATCCACAAAATATACTTGAAATTGGTACAGCTATTGGATATTCAGGTAGTGCAATGTTGCTAAACTCTAATGCTCATTTAGATACAATAGAATATAATCAAAACAATTTTGATATAGCAAAAGAAAATTTTGAAAAACTAGATTTATCAAATCGAGTTACGCAATATTTTGGTGATGCATATAAAGTGTTGCAAGAACTTTGTTCAAAGAACAAAAAATATGATATAATTTTCGTAGACGGACCAAAAGGACAATATATCAAGTATTATCCTTTTATAAAAAATTTGTCACATAGTGGAACTATTATTGTTTGTGACGATGTGTTGTATTATGGACACGTTATAAACGATGATTTTATTAAACACAAACACAGAACAATAGTTGTAAATTTGAGAAAATTTTTGCATACTATTACTAATGATAGTGATGTAGATACTAAAATATATAATAATGGTAATGGTATGAGTATCACGCGTATAAAATAGGTACAAGGAGATAGTTATGGAATTATTAGCACCAGCAGGCAATATGGAAAAATTGGAGACAGCATTTAGATTTGGAGCAGATGCTTGCTATTTTGCTGGTAAAAAGTATGGATTGCGTGCATTTGCTGACAATTTTGAACTAGACGAACTCAAACAAAGTGTGGCTTATGCTCACAAATTAAACAAAAAGGCTTACATTACTCTAAATATTATTGCTCACAATCGAGATTTTGACGGACTGAAAGAATATGTCCTATATTTACAAGAGATTAAAGTAGATGCTGTTATTGTTGCCGATATTGGTATTATAGATTTTATTCGTCAAATTGCACCAAATCTTGATATACACGTCTCAACACAGGCAAACATTACAAACAAGTATTCAGCACAATTATTACAAAAAATGGGTGTCAAAAGATTGATACTTGCTCGCGAACTGTCATTTGAAGAAATCAAAGAAATTAGAGACAGCGTTCCTGATATGGAGATAGAGTGTTTCGTACACGGTTCTATGTGTATTGCATATTCAGGCAGATGCTTACTATCTAACTATATGACAGGTCGTGACAGCAATTGTGGGGCTTGTTCACAACCTTGTAGGTGGGAATATTTTATTTCGTCAAAAGCACAAGATGACGAATATCAAATCGAAGAAGACGAGCGTGGTACATACATACTAAACAGCAAAGATTTGTGTATGATTGAGTACATCGACAAACTTGCTTCCATTGGTATTGATAGCCTAAAAATTGAAGGTAGGATGAAATCTCCATACTATGTCGCAACTGTTGTCAATGCTTATCGCAGAGCAATTGATTTGTATGAAAAAGATAAAAATAATTATCATTGTCCCGATGAGTTGCTTGAAGAATTAGAAAAGACTAGCCATAGAAGATACACAACGGGATTTTATAATAATAGTACTGATAGAGAATATTTACTTGCTTCAAAACCAGTCCAATCATACGAATTTGTTGCAGTTGTCACAAAAGACTGCTCTTGGAGAAAAGTAGTTGTTGAACAGCGCAACAAATTTCAAGTGGGCGACACATTACAAGTTTTGAGCCCCAATGATACATTCAACAAAGAATTTGTTATAAAATCTATTACTGATGAAAATGGCAATAAAATGACGGTGGCAGATAAAGTACAGCAAAGCCTTACTATTAATTGTCCATATAAATTAAAAGTAGGAGATATTTTAAGAAGAAAAATAAAATAATGGTGACCCCATTATTTTTTTTGATATTTTTTATGACAACAAAACAAATTTTACAATTTTCTATATATTGTTATTATACTATATTGAAATAGTTTAATATTGTATATAAAAGCAAAAAATCACGCATAAAATTACTTATTGACAGATTATAAATATTTTTATCATATACTAAAACGCCTAAACATAGGTGTTTTTTATTTTATATTGTGCAATAGTTAGTAAATTGTAAAAAAATTTTTTAAAAATTTTCAAAATTTTGTCATCAAATGCTTGATATTGTGAATAATAGTTATTATAATAGTGTTAGCAATCTCGAAGTGAGAGTGCTAACAATTAAAAATTTTGAGTGCTAATACAAGGAGATAGTGTGGCAGAAGAATTTAATTTGAGTGGTAGGAAAAAGGAAATTTTGATGTGTGCTGTCGAAAGTTACATTGAAAAGGCTTGTCCTATTACATCAGGCAATGTTCAAGAAAATGCGTTCAATACTCTTTCTAGTGCAACACTTCGAAATGAATTATCGGCATTGGAAGAAATGGGGTATCTCAAACAGTTGCATACATCAGGTGGCAGAATACCTACTACCAAAGCGTATAGGTTGTATGTCAACAATTTGATGCACGGCAACAAATTGGATAAAAAGACAATTTCTTTGATACGTGAAAAATTTACAAATAGGAGTGCTTATCTAAAAGATGTATTGAATGATATTGCAAAGAAAATCAACGAAATACTTGATTTGCCAACATTCGTGCATATGCAAGGGTTTGGAGATTTGATATTGCAGGCAATCAACATTATTCCACTCATCACTGGTCAAGGATTGATACTCATTCAAACAAATGTAGGCATTATCAATAACACAATTGACTTGAAAAAGGGGATTACAGAAGACAACTGCAAGGACGCAAGCAAATTTTTGAGTAACAGTCTATGTAACAAAAAGATAAATGATGTTTTGTTGCATTTTGATGACTTTGTCAAGATAGCGTCAAATCAAATTGATTACTACGAAGAATTATTTATGGCAGTCACTGATGCACTTCGTGATTTTGTAGATAGTGGCAATGGTGTTGCTACTAGTATCAACACGACAAAAATGTTGTCTGCGCCTGAGTACAAAGATTTGGATGACGCAAAGAAATTTCTTGATATTGTCGAAAATGAAGATAACATCAAAGAAATCATTCATTCAATTGACGAAAACTCAACAAACGATGTTGTCATCACTATTGGCGAAGAAAACGTTTGTCAAGATTTGCAAGGTTATTCCATAGTCAAAGGCAATTACAATCTAGGCAATGGAGTTGTCACATCAATCGGTGTATTAGGACCAGAGAGAATGGACTATCCAAAAATTGCTGGTGCATTAAAGTTTATTATTGATGAACTAAAAGGAATGGATAGTTAGGAGGCAAAATGGCTGAAAAGAAAAAGAGAATAAAAGAAGAAATTGAAAAGAGTACACAAGGCACGAACAACAATTTAGAAAATAACGAAGACAAGTGTCATTGTGATAAAAATTGTCATTGCGAACATGAGTGCCATTGTGATGATGATTGCGATTGTCAAAATGATTGTAATTGTAATGATAATTGCGATTGTGAACACGAGTGTCATTGTGACAAAAATCATGATGAAAAATGCAGTGATAAAAAATGTCATTGCCATGAACCAAAGGTGAACGAAATCAATCTTGATTATCTCGATATAGCTCAAAGGTTAAAAGCCGAATTTGACAATTACAAAAAACGTAATCAAGAAATCGCAAGCACAAGTTTTAATGACGGCAAGGCATATGTGATAGGCAAATTGTTACCAATCATTGATGCGTTTGACCAAGCCAACAAAACAATCACTGACGAAAACGTCAAAAGCGGTGTCAATATCATAAACAATCAACTTAGAAATATTTTGACCGACCTTGGCGTGAAAAAGATTGAGTGTGTTGGCAAAGAATTCGACCCATATCTACACAATGCAGTATTTGCAGTTGATAGTGACGGGGAGAAAAACATAGTTCTAGAAGAACTTCAAGAAGGCTTTACATTAGACGGCAAAGTGTTAAGACACAGTGTCGTAAAGATTAGTAAATAATTACTAACGTCTAATTGATATATAAAAAGGAGATTTATAATGAGTAAAATTATTGGTATAGACTTAGGTACAACAAATAGTTGTGTGGCAGTAATGGAAGGTGGCGAACCAACAGTTATTGCAAATGCAGAAGGAGATAGAACAACTCCTAGTGTCGTTGCATTCAAAAAAGACGGCGAAAGATTGGTTGGTAAGGTTGCAAAAAGACAAGCAGTCGCAAATCCTGACAACACTGTTCAATCAATCAAGAGAAAAATGGGTAGTGACTACAAAGTCAAAATTGATGGAAAAGAATATTCTCCACAAGAAATTAGTGCTATGATACTATCCAAATTAAAGGCTGATGCAGAAGCATATTTAGGCGAAAAAGTAACAGAAGCCGTTATCACTGTTCCTGCATATTTCTCTGACAGTCAAAGACAAGCAACCAAAGATGCTGGTAAAATTGCTGGACTAGATGTCAAGAGAATTATCAACGAACCAACTGCTGCTGCTCTTGCATATGGTCTTGACAAGGGTGACAACAAGAACCAAAAGATATTGGTGTACGACCTAGGTGGTGGTACATTTGATGTATCATTGCTAGAAATTGGTGATGGCGTGTTTGAAGTACTTGCAACAGGTGGTGATACACTACTTGGTGGTGATGACTTTGATAACGAAATCATAAAATTATTAGTCGACGAATTTAAGAAAGAAAATGGTATTGATTTGTCAAACGACAAACTTGCTATGCAAAGATTAAAAGAAGCCGCAGAAAAGGCAAAAATTGACTTGTCAGCAAGCACATCAACTACAATTTCATTGCCATTTATCACAAGTGATGCTACTGGTCCAAAACACTTGGAATATGAATTGTCAAGAGCAAAATTTGACAGCATTACAAGTTATCTAGTAGACAAGACTATTGAGAAAATGCAAAACGTTCTAAAAGACGGTAAAGTTTCATATAGTGATATTTCAAAAGTACTTATGGTTGGTGGTTCAACACGTATTCCAGCAGTCATTGATAGAGTAAGAACAGTTACTGGCAAAGAACCATTCCGTGGTATTAACCCAGATGAATGTGTTGCAATAGGTGCAGCAATACAAGGTGGTGTTCTTGCAGGAGATGTCAAAGACGTATTGCTTTTGGATGTTACACCACTATCACTTGGTATTGAGACTCTTGGTGGGGTGTTTACAAAACTAATTGAACGTAACACAACTATTCCTACAAAGAAATCACAAATATTCTCAACTGCTGTTGATAATCAACCAGGTGTTGATATCCACGTATTGCAAGGAGAGAGAGAATTTGCAAAAGACAACAAGACCCTTGGTCGTTTCCAACTAAATGATATCCCAATGGCACCACGTGGCGTACCACAAATCGAAGTTACATTTGATATTGATGCTAATGGTATTGTTACAGTTTCAGCAAAAGACCTTGGAACAAATAAGAGCCAAAACATCACAATTACTGCAAGTAGTAATCTAAAAGATGAAGATATCGAAAGAGCAATCAAAGATGCAGAAGCACATGCAGAAGAGGATAAAAAGCGTAAAGCAAATGTTGATGCAAAGAATAATGCAGAAAACATTGTATTGTCACTTGAAAAAATGCTCAAAGAATCTGGTGACAAACTAGAAGCAAGCGACAAAGAAAAACTCGAAAAAGCACTTGAAAAAGCAAAGAAAACTATAAACGAAGAAGGCGCTGATGCAGACAAAATCAATGCTGCTATTGAAGAATTGCAAAAAGACAGCAATGATGTAGTGACAAAGCTCTATCAACATGCACAAGCAAAAGCACAAGAAAATAGCGCATCAAACGAAAAGAAAGATGATGAAATAATCATTGACGAAGACAAAAAAGACAATAAAGACAATAAATAAAGGTGATTTATGGCTAATAAAAATTATTATGATATACTTGGTGTCGACAAAAATGCGTCTGCTGATGAGATAAAGAGTGCATATCGTAAATTAGCCAAAAAATATCATCCTGACTTGAATCCAAACAACGCAGAAGCTGCTGAAAAGTTTAAGGAAGTCAACGAAGCATATGAGGTACTATCAGACACTACCAAAAAGGCAAACTATGACCAATATGGCAGTGCTGATGGTCCACAAGGCTTTGGTGGATTTGGAGGCAGTGGAAATAGCGCTGGTGGATTTGGTGGTTTTGATTTTAGTGATATTATGAGCAATTTCTTTGGTGGGGCTGGATTTGGCAACGCTAGTTCATTTGCTCGAACGGGTTATAAAGGCGAAGATATTGCAATCAATATGACTTTGACATTCGATGAGGCAGTATTTGGTTGCAAAAAGACTTTTACCGTTAATCGTGTAGAAAATTGTTCATATTGTAAAGGAACGGGTGCAAAAAATGGCACAGAATACACAACGTGTCCCGACTGTAATGGTACAGGTCAAGTAAGGTATACCGAAAGCACACTTTTTGGGAGACTGACTAGACAAGGTATTTGCAAATCATGTAATGGTACGGGTAAAAAAATCAAAACTAAATGCGAGTATTGTAATGGCAACGGATATAAGCGTGTAAATGCAAACATTTCAATTGATATTCCAGCAGGTATTGACAATGGTCAAACTATTACAATGCGTGGTAGTGGTAATGCTGGTGTGCGTGGTGGTCAAAATGGTGACCTTACTATATTTGTCAAAGTCATGCCACACAAAATGCTACAAAGAGACGGATATGATTTGCTACTCAAAGTATATGTGCCATTCTACACATTACTACTTGGTGGCAAAATAGAAATACCACTTGCTCGTGGCACAACAACAATTGATATTCCAGAAAACACACAAAACAATACAACAGTCAAACTAAAAGGCAAGGGTGTAAAATATCTAAACAAAGATATGTACGGCAATTTGATAGTAACATTAGTTGGCGAAGCACCAAAGAATTTGACTAAGGCTGACAAAGAAACACTTAAAAAATTGCAGTCATCTCTTGGAGATAACAATTTTACCAGATACAAAAGTTATATCAAAGATTTGTCAAATTTATAATAAGAAAAGCAGAGTAATCTGCTTTTTTTTATTGTGCTATTGTGATAATATATAAATATGGAAATAAAAAGATTTTTGGCTGACAAAATTGAAAACAACAAGGTAACACTCATTGGAGAAGAACACACACATCTCTCACAAGTTTTGCGTATGAGTGTGGGACAAGAGGTCGTTATCGTATGTGGTGATGAGTATGACTATTTGTGTCATATTGATAGCATTGACAAGAAGGCAACGCACCTAACCGTTGTCAACAAAACAAAAAATATATACAATCCAAGTACACATATGACTGTGTTTGTTGATTTGATAAAAAATGATAATATGAATCTTGTTATTCAAAAATTGAGTGAACTAGGTGTAAGTGACGTTGTACCATTTTATTCGCAATATACAGTTGCAAAGGATAAAGGTGCAAAATGTGACAAGTGGCAAAAGATAGCAAATCAAAGTACAAAACAATGTGGGCGTTCTATTCCACTCAAAGTGCATGAAACTATATCATTTACAAAAATGATAGATTTGTTGTCAAGTTTTGATATTGTCTATTTTGCAAATGAGACCGAAGGCAATAATACACTTGACAATGTATTTGATAAAAATGCAAAAAATATTGCAATGATAATAGGTTGCGAAGGTGGGTTCTCAAAAAGCGAAATTGAGATATTGAAATCACATAATGCAAAAAGTGTCACATTAGGTAAAAGAATTTTAAGAGCAGAGACTGCAAATATAGCGCTTTGCAGTGTGCTTATGTATAAATACGGAGAGTGGCAATAATGAAACAAAAGAAAAAGATTTGTTTTATCAATCTAGGTTGCAAGGTCAATAAATACGAAAATGATTGTATGGCACGCATTTGCGAAGAGGCAGGTTACGAAATTGTTGACAAAAATCAAACACCAGATTATTTTGTTATAAACAGTTGTGCAGTCACAAACGAGAGTGAAAAAAAGAGCAGACAATATGTTGGCAAATTAGTCAAATTGAGTCCTAATGCAAAAGTAGTTGTCGTTGGATGTGCTAGTCAACACAATCCACAGCAGTTTGAAGGTAAGAAAAATGTAATTTGTGTGTCTGGCAATTTCAATAAAAGCAATATTTTGTCATATCTAAAAGGTGGTAAAGGCAATTTTGAACCAACCAAAGATTATGACGGACCAACAAATCCTTATATCACACAAACCCGAGCATATCTAAAAGTGCAGGACGGTTGTAACAATTTTTGTACATATTGTATCATTCCATATATTCGTGGTAGGTCACGTAGTCGCGATATGGAAGATGCAGTACAAGAAGCATATGCTCTCTCTAAATTTTATCCCGAGATTGTTGTAACAGGCATTGATTTGTCTAGTTATAAACACAATGGCAAAAATGCATTGGGAGAACTATTGTATGCACTTAAAGATTTGTCATGCAGAATAAGAATCGGCAGTCTAGAAGTAGGGGTTGTCACAGACGAGTTTTTGCAAACAATATCCAAGTTGAACAACCTTGCACCACATTTTCATTTGTCACTGCAAAGTGGAAGTGACGTTGTGTTAAGGAAAATGAATCGTCATTATACAGCAAAGGAATATTTGCAAAAGGTCAAAATGATTAGAAAATATTTTCCAAATGCAAATATCACAACAGACGTCATTGTTGGTTTTTGTGGAGAGGGAGAGAAAGAATTTAGACAAACATACAAACTATGCAAAAAGGCAAAATTTGGCTTTATTCATATATTTCCTTATAGTCAAAAAACTGGTACGGTGGCAGATAGATGGCAAGATATTGATGCGTCGGTCAAGAAAGATAGAGTGCACAGACTAGAAAAATTGCAAGCAAAACTTACAAAAAATTATGTCAAAAAATATATAGGCAAATGTTTAGAAGTGATTTGTGAAGATATAGAAAATGAGTATCTTGTAGGATATACAGAAAATTATATAAAAGTATATTTGAGTGATAAATCATTAAAAGGAAAGGTCAAAGTAAAATTGACAAGTATATACAAAGAAGGAGCAAAAGGAGAGAAAAATGGATAATTGTGTATTTTGTAAAATTATTGCAGGTGAAATACCAAGTGCAAAACTATATGAAGATGAAAAAATGATAGTGATTAGAGATATTGAACCAAAAGCACCAATACATTTGTTACTCATATACAAACCACATCACAAATATATAAGTGAATTGAATGCAAAAGAACAACAAGAATTTGGTGAGTGTCTAAATAAATTTGCAAAGATGTCAAAAGATTTTGGACTAGAAAATGGATATAGAATTATTGTCAATCAAGGTGACAATGCTGGTCAAACTGTTCCACATATTCATGTACATGTTTTAGGCGGAAAATATCTAGAATTTGGGAATTTTTAGTAAAATACTTGACTTTATCCAAAATATACATATAATAAAATAGAAATTTATAAACAAGTGGGTGAAAATAGATGTCTACAATCAAAGTTGGCGAAACCGAACCAATCGAAAGCGCAATCAAAAGATTCAAGAGAAAGTGCCAAAAAGATGGTATTATCGGTGATCTTCGTAAACACGACGAGTACGAAAAACCAAGTGTAAAAAGAAAGAAGAAACAAAAGAACGCTATCAAAAGAAGCAAAAAACAAAAGTAATCAAAAAAGGACACAATTTTGTTGCGTCCTTTTTCTTTGGCATTGTTATGCAAACTCCAAAAAATGTCTTAATTTAGGAGTTTTTTATTTATTGAATAATAGTTGTTTATATTTGATTTTGGTTATTATTACAAATAATTTATTATTATTATATTAGTCAAAAAATGTATATAGTGATATAATTATTTTAGATATTCAATTATGCGAGGACTTTATGCTAGATATGTCAAAACTAAACGAAGAACAAACAAAACCTGCATTAGACACACAGGGCGCTGTTTTAGTAACGGCTGGTGCTGGTAGTGGCAAAACAAGATTGCTCACATATCGTATTTGTCACATCATTTCGAATTTGCATATTGACCCTAGTCGCGTCCTTGCAATTACTTTTACAAACAAAGCCACGAACGAAATGCGTGAACGTATCACAAATATGTTAGGAGAGAGTGTTTCTTCAAATATTTGGATAAGCACATTTCATGCTATGTGTGTTAGAATTTTGCGTGAGAATGCAAATTATTTTGTGGGTTACAATCGCTTTTTTACAATTTATGATACTAGTGACAAAGAGAAGTTGATTAAAAAAATTATTAAAGATAATAATTTTGACAGCGAGATAAAAAAAGATGCAATTTGGCATATTAGCAATGCAAAAAACGAAGGCTTGTCTCCTGATGAATATAGAAAACTAAACTCACTTTCTGTCTATATTGATAAAATATGTGATATATATGCAATTTATCAAAATGAGTTGTCAAAAAGTAACGCATTTGATTTTGATGATTTGCTTGTAAAGACACTTGAACTCTTTACCAATTATCCAAAAGTACTTGAACATTATAGCGACAAATTTATGTATATTTTGGTTGATGAGTTTCAAGACACCAACTCTGTTCAATACAAACTTGTAAGATTGCTTGCACAAAAGCATGGCAATATATTCGTTGTTGGTGACGAAGACCAATGTATATATGGTTGGCGTGGTGCAAATGTAAATAATATTGCTAGTTTTAGGCAAGATTTTGATGCAAAATGTTATAAACTAGAACAAAATTATAGAAGCACAAAAACAATTATTGACAGTGCGAATAAACTAATCAAACACAATTCTTCAAGGATTGACAAAACACTTTGGACAAGCAATGAACAAGGCGACAACATAACACTTTGCGAAGCATATGACGAAGGACAAGAAGCTGAATATGTTGTCCAATCAATTTCAAGAAAATTAGAGAGTGGGATAAAAGCAAGTGAGATTGC
>CALWPI010000012.1 GCA_944383385.1 uncultured Clostridia bacterium | reverse complement strand
AGTTTTGTCATATTGTTGTTTATTATAATATTTTCTATCGTGCAAATGATAGTCACAAGCAAAGCAGAAAATAAAAGCATAGACAAATAAACCAAGACATGGCGCTTGGTTTTTTATTTTTCATTAAAAATGATTTTATTTTGATGATAATATATCAAATATGTTGAAAAATGAAAAATAAAAGAATATACTATATTCGCTAGTGTAAATTATTTTGTTATAAAATATTTTCATGCTAGAATATACATATCAAACAATAGGTGAATTATGAGTGAAGTAACAATGGACAAGTTGGTCAACTTGTGTAAAAATCGTGGATTTATTTATCCAGGAAGTGAAATATATGGTGGACTTGCAAACACTTGGGATTATGGTCCAATAGGTGTTGAGTTCAAAAACAATGTAAAACGTGCTTGGTGGAAAAGATTTGTTCAAGAGAGCGACAATAGTTTTGGTGTTGACGCTGCAATTTTGATGAACCCAAGAGTATGGGAAGCAAGTGGACATGTCAGTTCTTTTTCTGACCCAAAAATGGATTGTAAGGAATGTAAAACTAGACATAGAGCAGACAATCTAATTGAAGATTATGTAAAAAAACATAAATTAGATGTCGACGTAGACGCGATGAGTCAAGATGAAATGTATAAATTCATCTGTGACAATCAAATAAAATGTCCTGTTTGTGGCAAGTGTAATTTTACAGAAATAAGAAATTTTAATTTGATGTTCAAAACAAATCGTGGCGTTGTCGAAGATGCAGAAAATATTGTATATTTGAGACCAGAGACAGCACAAGGCGAATTTGTCAATTTCTTAAACGTTCAAAGAACGGCAAGAGCAAAAGTGCCATTTGGCATTGCTCAAATCGGTAAAGCATTTAGAAACGAAATAACTCCGGGCAATTTTACGTTTAGAACAATAGAGTTTGAACAAATGGAACATCAATGGTTCTGCAAAGACGGAACAGATATGGCATATTATGAAGAATATAAAAATAAAGCAATGCAGTTTTATAATGACCTGGGATTTAGCAAAGATGTTTTGAGATTCAAAGACCACGAAAAACTTGCGCATTATGCAAAATGTGCGTGTGATGTCGAATATCTCTTTCCATTTGGTTGGGGAGAAATAAATGGTGTGCACAACAGAACAAACTATGATTTGTCACGTCATCAAGAATATAGTGGAAAGTCTATGATGTATCTTGACCCTGTGACAAACGAAAAATATATTCCATATGTTATTGAATATAGTGTAGGTGCTGACAGACTAGCACTAGCGCTTTTGGCTAATGCTTATCACGAAGAAACATTGGATAACGGAGAAACAAGAGTTGTTCTAAAATTTCATCCATTCATTGCTCCATACAAGGTGGCAGTATTGCCCCTACAAAAGCAATTAAACGAAAAGGCAAAACAGTTGTATAAAATGCTGAACAAACATTTTATGTGTTCGTATGATGAGGCTGGCTCTATTGGTAAACGTTATCGTAGACAAGACGAGATAGGCACACCATTCTGTGTAACTGTTGACTTTGAAAGCCTTGACGACAATACTGTCACAATTAGAGATAGAGACACTATGGAACAAATAAGACTCAATATTGATGAGTTGGTAGATTATATATCTAAAAGAGTTCAATTTAATTAAAAAAGATGAGAGAACACTTCTCATCTTTTTGTATCTTTGTCAAAAAAAATAATCGCAGTATAGAAATTCCATTTTTTGTAAAAAATATAGTATGAAAAATATGATGAAAAAGGACGTTGTCGTAGGATATGAAAGGTGTTTGATGTGTGGAGCAAAACTCAAAGAAGAACAAGACATTCCTATTTGTGACAACTGCAAGTGTGTGAGATAAATGGAAAAAAAGACAAGCAAAAAGAAAAACACCAAAAAAAGTACAAGCAAAAATACTGAACAAGCAAAAGAACTGGTGGGAAGCACAATAAATGTTTATGAAGAAAAAAACAGCAAACAAGCCTTGCCACAAAGCAGATATTATGCTTGGACAGCATATATTATATTTTTCTTGCCATTTATAATAAACCCCAAAGATGAGTTTGTTGATTATCACACAAACAATGCTATAAAATTGTTGATGCTAGACATAATAAGTTTTATTATGATAGCACTGGGACTTGCTATCAAAAGTGTGTCTAGTTTGTTTTTGACAATAGCCTCTGTTACATTTATAGTAGGGGCAATAATACTTTTGTGTGCGACAACAGTCACAAAAATATATATGATTTATCAAAGTGTGCAGGGCAAGTATACGGAACTACCAATTTTTAAAAATATGAAATTCTAAAAAAAAGAACAGATTTTCTGTTCTTTTTTGATTATTTATCTTTCCAATTCAGCGTTATTTATATAATCGAGAGTTATGTTATATTCTCCACGATTTAATTGCATATCATTGAATATTGATTGTTGGCCATTTACAAATGCTGTTGCTTGGTCGAGCAAATATTGTTCAATACCGTCAGCCAACTCG
The DNA here is from genome assembly GCA_944383385.1 of uncultured Clostridia bacterium. Taxonomy (GTDB): domain Bacteria; phylum Bacillota; class Clostridia; order Christensenellales; family UBA1242; genus CALWPI01. Next base: position 22,923 of record CALWPI010000012.1, on the reverse strand, counting down.
CTTTTTGATACCAACCAACTATTTGTATCTGCATATACAGTATGATGCCCATTATCGTTTTGAGTTGAATATGCGTTGACCCATACGTATTTTTCACTGCCATTGCCTGGAATATTAGCAAGAGTGTAATTGACTTTTGTATCCAAAGTGTTGACATCACAACTCAATTTGTCAGCAAACACATATGATGTTGTGTCGGACACAAAACTAGAAGATTCCAAATCATAAATATTTTTGTATGTGTCTATTGAATATATTTTTGAAAAAGAATCGACCAAAGCATTTATGTCTCTTGTAGAAAAGTTTTCTGTATCTTCTTGAAGTTTGTTCATATAATGTTTGAATACAGCAGTGCTTGTATCAGTCTTGAATGTTAACAACTCATTTTTTTCTGTGCCGTTGATTGACACGGTATAACTGTCCAAATCAACATAAACATATTTGATGTCTTCTTTATCCATTGCATAAAAATTCACTTTATCATAAAGTGTGAGCAAGTGTTGTGAGATTTGGTCATATACATTGTTTTGAATATTCGAAGCGTTTGCACCAGTATTACCAATTGTGGTGTCATCTTGTGAAGGGTCTGTTATTGTTGTGTCTCCACTTCCACCATTGTTATCACCAATTTCAGTAGACGAATCGCCATTTCCTGTATCTACAAATGGTGGCTCTTCGGTGTCGCCATATTCTAGATTGCCAGAAAAAGAGTTTTCGTTCAAATTTTGTGATAACGAAACGCTAAAATAAGCCACTCCACCTGCACCAATCAACAAAATCAACGGAACAAGTATTTTGTTTACAGATGATTTTTTCTTTTTCATACAAACCTCCGCATATTTTTATTTTACTAATTATACCATATTTTTTGCAAAAATACAATATGCGAAAAAACATTCTACTCATCTTGATTAGAAAAGAAAAAAGAGAAAAACTATTTCTCTCTTTTTGTGATTATTGTTTTGCCGCCCATATATGGTTGCAATACTTTTGGAATATTGATTGTGCCGTCTTTGTTCAAATGATTTTCCATAAGAGATATCAGCATACGTGGAGATGCGACAACGGTATTATTTAGTGTGTGGGCAAATACGTTGCCGTTTGGTGTTTTGAATCTTATACCTAGTCTTCTAGCCTGTGCATCAGTTAGATTGCTACAACTACCAACTTCAAAATATTTCTTTTGTCTTGGAGACCATGCTTCGACGTCCAAACTTTGGTATTTCAAATCTGCAAGGTCACCACTGCAACATACAAGTGTTCTAACAGGGATTTCCATACTAGTAAACAATTCGACAGTATAATTCCACATTTTTTCATACCATTTCTCGCTGTCTTCTGGACGACAAACAACTATCATTTCCTGTTTTTCAAATTGGTGGATACGATATATGCCACGTTCTTCTATGCCGTGTGCGCCCTTTTCTTTTCTAAAACATGGAGAGAATGATGTGAGTGTAATAGGCAGAGACTTTTCATCAATTGTTGTATTCATGAAACGACCTATCATAGAGTGTTCACTAGTACCTATTAGATACAAATCTTCGCCTTCGATTTTGTACATCATGTTGTCCATTTCACTAAAACTCATGACGCCACTCACAACCTCACTTCTAATCATATATGGAGGAATGACATAGGTAAAACCTTTGTTTATCATAAAGTCTCTTGCATAAGCAAGCACAGCAGAGTGCAATTGTGCAATGTCTCCTAGTAGGAAATAAAAGCCTTGTCCAGACGTGCGTCTTGCGCTGTCAATATCAATCATATTGAGATTTTCTAATATATCCATATGATATGGGATGTCAAAATCTTTTTCTTTTGGTTCAAGATAACGTTTTTGTTCAACGTTGAATGTATCGTCTTTTCCAATAGGAACAGAGTCAGCAATTATGTTTGGAATAGACATCATACATTTTTTGATTTCTTTTTCAACTTGTGCTTGTGTGTTTTCTATTTCAGCAATTTTATTATTATTGTCAACAACTTGTTGCTTGATTTTTTGAGCTTCGTCAACTTTCTTTTCTCTCATTAATTGTCCAATTTGAGCAGAAAGTTTATTTCTCATTGAACGCAACTCGTCGCCTTGTTGTTTGAGTTCTCTATTTTTCTTATCTAATTCAATTACCTTGTCTACAAGTGGCAATTTTTGGTCTTGAAATTTTTTCTTTATATTATTTCTTACCAAATCAGGATTGGTCCTTATCAAATTTATGTCAATCATATTTTTCTCCTATTCTAATAGCAAAAGTATAACCCTTTTTTGTGGTTTTGGCAACCTCATTAGTGCCTATATTTGATAATAAAATGCAAATAACACAAAAACTTTGATAACAAAAGTAATTGTATTTGTAGATTTTGCATAAAAATATACAATGTTTTATAAAAATACACTATTGACTATATATTAATAGAGTGATAAAATATAATTGCAAAAGGAGAAGGAAATAATGAACGCCAAAAAATTTACCATATTATCAATAGTCACAGTATTATTGTTTGGCATATTTTTAGGATGTGCGTCTTATTACAATCAATCACTTTTGGCTATTCAAAGAGAACAAGCGATAAAAGATATTGCAGACAGAAACGAAGCGTACGACCAAGAGACAAGCGACAAAGTCGAGGATGAAAACAATATGATTCCAGAAGACAATCAATCAGAAAAAAAATTTAACAATTTTTTTGAGATTTTTAATAATGCATTGACCTCTATGCAAAACGCAACATCATACAAGACCGAAGTCGTTGACGGATATGTCGATTCATATGTCGATGCTCATATTATTGGTTATGAAAATGTTCACTTGCCAACCAATATGTACGTCAAACAAGTAAGAGATAGTCGTGGTCGCAAATTATTTAGATATTTTCAATACGGCGAAACTGTCGATGCTCTAAAAGGTATTTATGAAAATGCTCAATATACTCAATGTGTATACCAAGGTGGTACATATTATGTGTATAAAACAAAAGACGGCAATGAGATGAATCAAGACTTGTCTGGCAAATACACCACATATACAAGAAACGCATATTTAGACGAGTTTAGTGCAGATGCAGACGAATTTTATTATGACATAAATTCTAAAACAGTCAAAAAAGTAGTATATTTTTCAAAACCAACAACGCCAAAAGGCAACTATGTTGCAAAAGTGCAACTAACAGATGATGCTGCACGAAGATATAATCAACTTATTTGCAGTGCTGCCCTTTTTGAATCTTGCAAAGCATATAATATTTCATTAAAGTTCACTTTTAATTATAAAGGCGAGTTTATAAAAATGGAAGTGAATGAAAATATGGATTTAGTATTCAAATTGAAGGTTGCAAATTTGGTAGACACCATAACAGATATTAAGACAACAAACAATTATGTTATGAATTTTGATTTTAATTTTGACGAATACATAACTATACCTGTAATCTAATAAGGAGGAGGAAATGAGCACATTAAAAAAGTTTAATTTACTTATAATAGTCAGTATATTGATACTAACTGTTTTTATGGGTGTGTTCGCTGCTTATAGAAATAATTTGCTGGCGCAACTGGTTGAGCAAGCAGAAAGTGACAGTGCTGCACGACATGAAGAGTGGGAAGAACAAAACAACTCAAATTTAGAACAAGACTCCACTAGCGAAGGAGAGGTAGAGAAAATTCACTTCGACACATTCAACGAAATATATTCTGCCTGGGAAAATATACTAAAAGATGCAAAGTCCATTGAAATGATTGGAGTGGGCAATATTGACGGTCATTGCGTTGGAACTTTGGGACCTATCAGCGTTGATGCTGACGTTTCAATCCAAAACAATATAACACAAAAGAAAGACAAGTATGGCAATAAATTCCTTGGTTTCCATTATATTGGGGACGAAATGTTTGGATTTAGCACAACATTCAACAACAGATATTACTATGATGCAAACAAAAATAATTATACTATTGCAGAGTGGGAATACAAATATTACAACGTTCCTGTTTCAAAGTATTTATCATCATATGGATATGAAGCACCTGGAATGTTGTATATAATTAATGGCAATGTAAAAAGTGCAACAGATTTAGTCAAAACGAGCACTGGGTATACATGCACTACGGTTATGGATATTGCAGCAGCAAAAAACTATATCAATTTTATGCATAAAATGAATATGGTCGATATGGGCATAGATTACAAAGCGCTCACAATTGATTGGGAATTTTTTAGTGACGGTACTCTAAAAACATATACTGTTAGAGAAGAATACAGATTGAGTGTCAATTATGGCCCAGCATCTGGATATGTTGATTGTAGTAGTCATTATGTAGTCAATGTTGGTAACATAAATAGAAATGTTTATATAGCACAATTATAAGGTCAAGGAGGCCTTATTTTTTTTGTTTTAGGACATTTTTGATAAATAAAAACCACCTTTTTCTAAAAGTTGTGTCATTTAGACACTTTGGCGCCCTTCATAATAGGATATTTATATATAATATATTATTAATTATATAATATGTGAGAAATTACTAGTTTTTTGGGCAATAATTATGATATAATCAAATTAGATAAATTTGAACTTTTTTAGTGGAGAAAAGTATGATAAACGGAGATGAATTTTTATCAAAATCAACACAGTATGATGCTGGTGACATACAGGTGTTAGAAGGGCTTGAACCAGTTAGAAAAAGACCGGGAATGTATATTGGCAGCACGGATTCTCGTGGTCTGCACCATTTGATAACCGAAGTGGTCGACAACTCTATTGACGAATATCTTGCAGGATATGGCGACCGAATTGATGTTATATTGGGTAAAGACGGCAGTTGTACTGTTATAGATAACGCTCGTGGTATTCCTTGTGGTATGCACAAAACAGAACACAAAAGTGCTGTCGAAGTCGTTCTTACCAAATTGCATGCTGGTGGTAAATTTGGTGGCAACGGATACAAAGTGTCTGGTGGACTGCACGGCGTGGGACTATCTTGTGTCAATGCATTATCCAGCACACTCGAAGTGACAGTCAATCAAGGTGGCATTATCCATTTTATGCGTTTTCATCGTGGCATTCCAGAAGCGCCTTTGGCAGAGGTTGGGGCAACAACCAAAACCGGAACGACAGTCAAGTTTTATCCTGACCCAGAGATTTTTGAAACTCTCGAATTTGATTATAACGAAATTAAAAATAGATTTAGGGAAATTGCTTTTCTAAACAAGGGGCTTACCATTTCTATTACAGATGAAAGGGGAGAAAATGTTGTAAAAGATGAGTTTTGTTATGCTGGTGGTATTGTCGAGTTTGTGCAATATCTCAATGCAAACAAGGAGACATTATTCCCACAACCTGTTTATATAAATGTAATCAACAGGAATAGCGAAGTCGAGATAGCGTTCCAATACAATACAGGTTATAACGAAGTCATTCATGCATATGCAAACAACATAAACACACAAGAAGGTGGCACACACCTAGAAGGATTCAAGTCAAGCCTTACAAAGATTATTAATGAATATGGCAAACTCAATCGTATCTTAAAAGACAACGAAAGACTGACAAATGATGATGTGTATGAAGGAATTACTGCAATTGTTTCTGTCAAACTTACTGACCCACAATTTGAAGGGCAGACAAAAACAAAACTGGGCAACTCTGAAATGAGAAAGATTGTTGCAGAAGCAATGACAACCAAGTTTGGTGAATATTTGGAAGAAAATCCTGCTATTGGCAAAGAATTGGTGCTAAAATGCATTACAGCAAAAAGAGCAAGAGACGCTGCTAGACTAGCAAGAGAAAACACGCGTAGGAAAGGAGTGCTAGACTCTGCGTCACTACCAGGCAAACTTGCAGACTGCACTGAACGCGACCCTAAAAAATGTGAAATATATCTTGTTGAGGGAGATAGTGCTGGTGGTACAGCAAAACAAGGTCGTGATAGAAAATTCCAGGCCATACTACCTTTGCGTGGTAAGATATTGAATGTTGAAAAAGCAAGTCTACACAAAGTGTTAGAAAACCAAGTTATAAAAGATATGATTACAGTGTTTGGCTGTGGTATTTCATCTGAATTTGACGAGAGTAAATTAAAGTATGACAAAATAATTATTATGACAGATGCCGATGTTGATGGTTCGCATATTAGAATACTCCTTTTGACATTCTTTTTTAGATTTATGCAACCACTTATTGAGCATGGACACATTTATGCTGCGCAACCTCCACTATACATGATGGTGCAAGGCAAAGATGTAAGATACGCATACAGTGACGAAGAGAAAGCAAAAGTGATGAGCGAAATGCAACAAAATAGCAAATTGCCAATCACAGTTCAAAGATACAAAGGTCTTGGAGAAATGACCAATGACCAATTGTGGGAAACAACAATGAATCCAGAAAACAGGATTCTAATACGAGTGACGATGGAAGACGCTGTTGCTGCTGATGAAGCATTTACAAAACTTATGGGTGACGACGTTGAACTTAGACGTGAGTTTATAGAAGAAAACGCAACGCTAGTCACAGAATTAGACGTGTAAGGAGTAAGAAATGGACGAAAAATTTGAAAACAAAGATGAATTGTTTGATAAAGACGAAAGTAGTAGATTGTTATTTACTCCTGTCAAACAAGAACTAGAAAAGTCTTTTATATCATATGCAATGGCAGTCAACGTTTCACGTGCCATTCCAGATGTAAGAGACGGACTAAAACCTGTGCATAGAAGAATACTTTATGCTATGGGAGACAGTGGGCTCTTCAATGACAAGCCATATAGAAAATGTGCGACGGTTGTTGGTGACGTTATGGGACACTATCACCCACACGGAGATTCTAGTATATATGACGCACTTGTAAGATTGGCACAAAATTTTAGCATCAACGCACCACTTGTTGATGGTCATGGTAACTTTGGTAGTGTGGACGGAGATAGCCCTGCTGCTATGCGTTATACAGAATGTCGTATGAGTAAAATTGGTGGCGAAATGCTACGCGACATTGACAAAGAAACTGTTGATTTTTATCCAACATTTGACGACACTGGTGTGCAACCAGAAAGTTTGCCAAGTAGATTTCCAAATATACTAGTAAATGGTAGTGACGGTATTGCTGTTGGTATGGCAACCAATATTCCACCACACAATTTACAAGAAGTGTGTGACGCAACTATTGCATATATCAACAATCCAGAAATCACACTTGACGAAATTATGAAAATAATGCCAGCACCAGACTTTCCAACAAAAGGATTGCTACTTGGTCGTGCAGGAATTAAAAAAGCATATGAGACAGGTAAAGGAACGTTTATTATTCGTGGACGTGCCGAGATTGAAGAAGTTGCAGGTAATAGAAGTAGAATAATAATCACTGAAATACCATATCAAGTAAACAAAGCAAAACTAATAATGCAAATTGCTGACCTTGTCAAAAACAAGAGAATAGAAGGTATTAGTGACATAAAAGAAGAAAGCGACCGTCAAGGTATGCGTGTTGTTGTTGACATTAAACGTGATTACAATGCACAAGTAGTTCTCAATCAACTATACAAACACACAGAATTGCAAGTCAATTTTGGCGCAATTATGCTAGCCCTTGTTGATAAAAGACCAAAGATATTGCCTTTGCTCGAAATATTAAAAGAGTATGTCAAATATCAACAATCAGTCATAACTAGAAGAACTCGTTATGATTTGGACAAAGCAGAACAAAAAGAACACATTTTGCTTGGTCTTCTAAAAGCACTTGTCAATATTGACGAAGTGATAAGAGTAATCAAGGCAAGCAAAGACAAATCGACTGCTGTCGAAAACCTTATGAGTGGATTTGATTTGACAGAAAAACAAGCCAACGCAATTCTTGAACTCAAATTGCAAAAATTGACTGGACTTGAAGTTGAAAAAGTCAAACAAGACCTTGCTGACGTCCAACAACTAATAGCAGAATACAAGAGTATTCTTGCCGACCCAAAGAAAGTGGATGCAATCATTGTTGAAGACCTAAGCGTTATCAAAAACAAATATGGTGAGCCAAGAAAGAGCGAAATCAGTTTTGATTATGGCGATATTGATATTGCAGACTTGATACCAAGAGAAACTGTTGTCATTTCTTTGACACATGGTGGATATATCAAGAGAATGGCTGCAAGCGAATATAAGAGTCAACACCGTGGTGGGGTTGGAGTAGTTGCACATAAGACAAAAGAAGAAGATTTTGTAGAAAACATTTATATTACAAATAGTCATGACTTGTTGTTGTGTTTCAGTTCAAAAGGCAGAGTGTATACACTACGTGCATACGAAGTGCCAGAAGCACAAAAGACAGGAAAAGGCAGAGCATTTGTCAACCTTCTCAATCTTGACCCTAGTGAAAGAATCACTGCAATCATTCCTGCAAGTAACAAAGATTTGGAGAACAATCAAGGCTATTTGATGATGGCAACAAGAAATGGACTCATCAAAAAGACAGATGTCAAAGAGTTTGAGAGAATCAACAAAAATGGTAAGATTGCAATACATTTACTCGAAGGCGACGAACTAATCAGTGTGCATCATACAACAGGTAGTGATGATATCATTATGGCAAGTTCAACAGGCAAATGTATTAGATTCAACGAATCGCAAGTACGTAAACTAGGCAGAGACACTAAGGGTGTCAAATCAATGGATTTGGATGAAGGCGAATATATTGTTGACATGTCTGTTGTCCTTGCTGACCATTATATGCTCACAGTGAGTGAATATGGTTATGGCAAACGCTCTATGGCAGAAGATTATAGAGTGCAAGGTCGTGCAGGAAAAGGAATCAAAGCCGGGGTCTTTACAGAGGAAACTGGTGGATTAGTCAATCTAAAACAAGTGAGCGACAATGATGATATTATGATTATTGCAGATGACGGAACGGCAATAAGAGTAAAATCAACAGAGATTAGTATTATTGGAAGAAATACAAAAGGCGTTCGTATAATGAAACTCAAAGAAGGAAGCAAAATAGTGTGTGTTGCTGTCGCTCCAAATGAAGATGACGAAAATCTTGATAAAACATTGGACGAAAAGATTGCACAAGACGAAAAAGAAATGGAACAAGAAGTCGAAAGTGAAATCGCAAAAAGAGAGCATGACACTCAAAAACCATTAGAAGATGACTTGTTATAAAATAAAAAGGAAGCCTATGGCTTCTTTTTTTGTGTATTGTGTTTCGCAAACAAATTACAAAATAATCATTTTTGTGTCAAAACTACTAAATATTTTTTATCTTGATTTTTTAACAAACATATTTTGCCTTGATACACTATTATTACAGGGGGCAAAAATGGAAAAAGCGTTAGAAAAAAATAAAGTAACATTAGAAATAAATAAAAATACATTAAAAAAATTGGGCACATATATCTTATTTGTACCACTATTTTATATTTTGTGTTCAGCAAGCATCAATTTGGGCTATATCTGCACTTTTGGCTTTGGTGTTTATTTTGGCTTATTATGGGGCAAATTTGACCCACTATATACGACAATTAGTTATTTTGTAGGCGCGAGTTTGTCATCATTTTCTATTGCGGGGGTATCAAGCGCTCTTATATGTAGCATTGTGGGAATGTTATATTGCTATATATTTTTAAGAAAAAATAGAAGAAAGTGGATTTGCCTTTTAATGAGTCTTTTGTCACAATCGTTGTATGTATATTTTTTGGCAGTTGATGTTGTGAGTCTTCTTGTATCACTATTAGGTGTGGGACTGGGTGGCGTTGTGACAATGTGTACAATAAACGTTGTATCATCGACAGTACTTCACAATTTTACTAAAAAGTTGGTTATAGACGAAAAGGTGTGTCTGGGAGTCATAATCGCAATATTGGGTATGGGACTCGCAAGCAAAACAATATGGTTGATTGAGCCTATTAAAATATTCTTTTTGTTATCTATTCTCATTTTGGGGGATATTGGATACAACAAACAAATTCTTTATATGTCAATATGTTTAGGGTTGGGAGCTACTCTTTATACAATGGACCCGTCTTACACTAGCGCATTTGCTATTATTGGATTGCTTTGCCAAATATTTGTCGAGACAAATAGATATTTTGTTGCGTTGAGTACAATACTACTTGATATAATGCTGGGACTCTTTTTAAATTGCTTTTTGTCCTACAATATATTATCTATTATATTTTTATGTATCACAGCTCTTATATATTGGTGCATACCAAAACGCATTATAATGAATGTAAAAAAATATATACCAACAATGTCAACACAAAAAGCAACTAGAAACATCGTCGTGCGCACGCAAGAAACGTTGTCAAACAAGATGAAAGATTTGTCTAACATATTTCTTGAAATGGAAAGAGCATACAGAAATATGACCAAAGGGATGTTGAGCGAAAAGGATATCAAAGAAGATATTGGTCGCGACATTATGGATAAGTGTTGTAAAAATTGTAGTGAAAGAAATAAATGTTTGAGAATAAATGGAAAGTATACGGACGAAGTCTTTCACGATATGTTAGATGCAGGAATGAAAAAGGGAAAAATAAATCTTATTGACGTGTCACAATATCTATCTACAAAGTGTGTCAAACTAAACAATTTGATATCTTGCGCAAACAATTTGCTCGTAGGATACAAAAACTATGCAACAGTGTGTAACAATATGGACTCATCAAGACTATTGGTGGCAGACCAGTTGTGTGGTGTCAGTAATATTTTGCAAGGACTTGCAAAAGACGTCAAAAACAATATTACATATGACACAACAAAAGAAAATAGACTGCTTGAAGAGATAGGATATCTCAATATTTGTGTTGACGACGTTGCAGTATATCAAGACAATGTAAATATTTTGTGCGCATCAATTAGCATAAAAGGAACGCTAGACAATCAACAATTAAAAGAACTAAACAAAATTGTAAACAAAGTTTGTGGTTGTAAAATGTTAAAATGTGACAATAACGATGATGTTAGTGACATAAACATATATACATACAAAACAATGCCAAATTATACAATTGCATATGGATGTGCTAATTGTACCAAAAACAAAGTGGTAGCCAGTGGAGATACTCATTCGCTAATCAAAATTGATGACGGCAAATACATGATGGCAATTTGTGACGGTATGGGAAGTGGGCAAAAAGCGCGCGACACATCAACACTCGCAATATCACTCATAGAAAACTTTTATAAAGCAGGTTTTGATAACGAGATGATACTTTCTAGCGTAAACAAATTGTTATCGCTATCTTGTGACGAAAATTTTTCTGCACTTGATATATGTGTTGTTGATGGCAGGAAAAACACACTTGATTTTATCAAACTTGGTGCTCCATATGGAATAATCAAAAACAATACACAAGTCGAAGTCATAGACACATCGGGTCTACCTATTGGCGTGCTTGACGAAATGCACCCACACATTACAAAGCGCGTTATACAAGACGGGGATATGATTATTGAACTGTCCGATGGTGTGTGTGACGTGTATAATGATGTACAAGATTTGCTTGAATATGTACGAAGTATTGATGCTATCAATCCACAAACGGTTGCAGAAAATATTTTGCAACACACAATAGACAAATGTTCACATCAAATAAAAGACGACATGAGTGTGTGTGTATTGAGATTAGTTGCCAATTAAAAAGGTAATTACACTTGTATTATAGTTGAAAAATATATGATTATAATGTATACTACTTATAACAAATAAATGATATTTTTTAATGAAACAAGGGTAAAATTATGTTCGAAAGTGCAAGAAGGTTGATTCAAAGATACAACTTGATAAAAAGTGGTGAAAAGATAGGTATTGCGTGTTCTGGTGGTATGGATAGCATGTGCCTATTACACTTTTTGAGCAGTATAAAAGATGAGATTGGTTTTTCTATTTGTGTTATCAATGTTGACCACAATTTGAGAGAGACAAGCAAGGAAGACAGCGAGTTTGTGCTAAACTATTGCAAACAACACGATATTGCAATTTATATGTACAAAGTCAATGCAAAGAAACTTGCAAAAGACAAAGGTTTGTCGATTGAATCTGCTGCAAGAGAAATGAGATATGGTATATTCAATGCAATAGTCAACAAGGGTATTGTCAACAAAATTGCATTAGGTCATCACGAAAGCGACCAAGCAGAAACAATTTTGCTCAATATATTTAGAGGGGCTGGACTATCGGGTGCGTGTGGTATGGAACCTATGCGTGACAATAGATTTATACGTCCATTGCTCACAACAAGCAAGGTTGATATAAGAGTGTATGCCGAGCACAACGAAGTGCCATATGTAGAAGATGAAACAAATGCAAATAGCGATTATTCTAGAAATTATGTTAGAAATGTTGTTATGCCACTTATTAGAAGCAAATGGACAAATGTTGATGCAAACATTGCGCAATTTGGTCGTCTATGCAAACAAGATGACGAATACATATATAGTCAAATAAATGACAATAGCATAGTCTACGAAAATAATAATACAGTCAAAGTGCCTATCAATTATTTTGCATATCCTGCAAGTATATACACGCGAGTTGTTAGACGTGCTCTTAAAAATATCGGGTGCGCTGTTGATATGGAAAAGAAACATTATCAAATTATTAGTGGTCTTGCTTTGGAAGGCGAGAATGGCAATCGCGTGACACTTCCACACAAACTAAAAGCAATCAAGGAATACAACTACATCACATTTACTAATCGTGCAGAAGACAAGATTGTGCCAGAATATCCATTTACAAAAGGAACAACAGACATCAAGGGTTTTGGTGCTATTGAGGTATATATGCTTCGCAAATGGCAGGTGGGAGAATATGACCATTTGGTTGACTATAACAAAATACCAAAGAACGCTGTTTGGCGCAGTAGAAAAGAAGGAGATATGTTCACCAAATTTGGTGGTGGAACGAAATCACTAAAAGAATATTTCATTGACAAAAAAGTGCCAACAAGATTGCGTGACATAACGCCGGTACTTGCAGTCGGCAACGAGATATTGATAGTCGCAGGAGTTGAGATAAGTGATAAGGTCAAGATTGACGAAAACACAAAAACGGCATATGGTATCAATGTAGTAAAATTTTTATAATATCACAACAAAAAAGGACAACCGTCCTTTTTTTATTACCATTATATATTTTTGCCACCTACTATTTTATATTGTACATTCAATGCAATATTTTATGTTAAACAATAGTAGAAGTGTCATATAATTTATAAAAGTATAATAATTTTTTTGTGTTTGCTTTTTGTTTATGGTAAAATACAAATATACAAAGAGAGGAAAAATTATGAATTTGTTATTGAAAAGTTGGAGTGGTACATCTATATTTATTTTTGTGGTGGCAGCAGTACTTTTTATTTTGGGACTTGCGTGCTTGATTTACAAAATATCAAAATATAGAAAAATCAAAAAGACAGGGATTGAAGAGATTGATAACACACGTTATACAACAGATTCAACTGTGACAACTCAACAAGGGGACGTAAACGTTACATACAATAAGGAAGACTTGATGCTTGCTCAAAATGTTGATGAAATAGTTGGCAAAGACAAAAAGGTCAAACCGGGCAAATACACTATTTTGAGCACACAAGAAGGCATGCCAAGTGTCAACATTAGGATTGGTCATTATGTGAGAGAATACAAACATGGCAGCACAATTGTTCTTGTTGAGGGCGAAAAGATAACACCGGTTAGTTCTTCAATTATTTTAAGATAACATTGTGAATATAAGGAGAAATATGGGATTATTTAGTTTTTTCAAAAATAATACATTAAAATCTATTGAGTGGTTAGATAATAGCAAGGACACATTGGTTTACCGTTATCCAATGGACGGCAGAAGCATAATGTGGGGAAGCAAACTAACAGTTAGAGATAGTCAGGTAGCAATATTTGTGAATAAGGGCAAGATTGCTGATGTGTTTCAACCAGGCATTCATACATTGTCAACGTCTAATTTGCCAATATTGACACAACTACTCAGTTTGCCATATGGTTTCAAATCACCATTTTATGCAGAAGTATATTTTGTAAACACAAAACAATTTACCAATCAAAAATGGGGAACAAGCAATCCAATCACCATGCGTGACAAAGATTTTGGCACAATACGTTTGCGTGGATACGGCAAGTTTGCATACAAAGTAAGCGACCCCGTTGTGTTTTTGAGAGAATTGTTTGGTACAAATTCTACTTTTACGACAGAAGATATTACAGCATATCTTAAGAGTATGCTAGTTGCAAGTATATCAGACACAATTGCAGAATCTAAAATATCAGCACTCGACCTTGCAAGCAATTTGTTAGAGTTTAATAAAGTTGTTACAGACACAATTAGTCACAAGTTTAATGAACTAGGACTTGAACTAACTAATGTTGTTATAGAAAACATTTCATTTCCAGAAGAGGTCGAAAAGGCAATTGACACTCGTAGTTCAATGGGTGTACTTGGTGACCAAATGGAAACTTATGTCAAATTTCAGTCAGCAAATGCTATGCGTGACGCTGCAAAAAACAATGGCAACAATATGGCATCAGCAGGCATTGGCCTTGGCAGTGGCATGGCAATGGCAGAAATGATGAGAGACAGCCTAAAAACAGATACAAAAAAATCAAATACAGCAAAAAAGACTTGTCCAGATTGTGGGACAGAGATGAGGGAGACGGCAAAGTTTTGTCCAAATTGTGGCAGAAAGATGCAGGCAAACAAAACATGTCCAGAATGTGGTGCGAGTGTAAAGTCTGGTTCAAAATTTTGTAGCGAATGTGGACACAAATTTTAATTATAATATAGGGTAGCGCGCTACCCTATTCTTATTATAGGAGAACATATGAAGTGCAAAAATTGTGGTGGGACACTGCATTATAGTCCAAAAGAAAGAGCATTGTTGTGTGATAACTGTAACAATATAGAAAGTGTGTCATTTGATAAATTTGAATACAAACACGACATATCGGCAAAATTACAAACAAGTATTGATGACAAAACAATCCGTTGTCCAAATTGTGGAGCAAAATCAAACATTGGTGGTGCAAGTGTGTGCAATTATTGTGGCAGTACTCTAATACAAGATTTTGCTAATTCTATTGATGCTATTGTTCCATTTTGTATTGAAAAAGATGAAGCAAGAAAACAATTCAAAAAATGGGTTGGAAACAAATTTTGGGCACCAATTGGACTAAAAAAGATTGCAAAAGCAAAAAGATTGCAAGCATATTACATACCAACTATTTCTTTTGATGCAAAAACTAATACGTCTTATAGTGGAGTCAAAGTCGAGACACACACTAGAAGATTTATGAGAAACAATACACCTGTTCATGAAACATATGAGACGCGACGCCCATTTCGTGGTGTGAGAAATGACGAAATAAATAATGTTTTGGTATGCAAATCAAAAGAGATAAGCAATGCCAATTTGACAAGTGTAGGTCCATTTGATTATACAAATTTGTATAAATATGATGATAGATTTGTCGCTGGATATAATGTAGAGAATTATAATATCAACGAAAAAGAAGCCCACGCAATTGCCAAAGAATTAATAGAAGAAGAAATACAAGACAGGATTCGTGCACAAGAAGGAGCGAACGTTGAGAGTTTGAGACAAAACACAGTGTATCTACAAGAATCAAAAGCAAGATTTTTGCTGCCAGTTTACAAAAGTAATTATAAGTACAAAAATAAAAATTATGATTTTTATATCAATGGTAGCAATGGTAGATGCTGTGGAAATTATCCAAAGAGCATTGGCAAAATCACAATCGCAGTTCTATTTTTGCTTGCAATCATAGGAGTTGTGTTGTATTTAACAATAAAATAAGACGCATTTTGCGTCTTATTTTTGTGATTGCGTTGACATGTGTCTAATGACCATGTATACTATAATAAAATAAAAGGAAAAAGAAAATGCCAAAAAATTTATTTTATAAACTAAGTAAAGAAAAGAAAAACAAATTGATACAATCTGCAAAAGAAGTTTTTATAAAAAACAATTATGATGATGTTTCTATAAATGAGATTGTCAAAAAAGCAAAAATTTCTCGTGGTGGATTTTATTTATACTTTAATGATAAGAGAGATTTGTATTTTTATCTTATTGATGAAGCATCACTCAATCTTATTGACAAACTAAAAGTATTTCAAGACAAGAGCAAGGATGTATTTGATTTTTGTGAAAAAGCGTATGATTATCATACAAGCAGAAGTGGAGACTTTTTGTTTATGAAAAGTGCCATTGGACATTTGAACGAAAGAGTCAAAGAATATATTGTAAAGAAAGGTACTATCAATGATTTGATAAAACTCGGCAACAAAGATAGTATGAGCGACGAGATGAATGATGCATTTAGACAACTCATCATTTCGACATATTTGACATCACTCGCAAGAGCATTCAAAAATAATGATATCAAGGGCGAAAAAGAAGTGTTGATGAACAAATTAGAAATCATCAAAAAAGGCTACGAAAATATGTAGTTTTATAAATATTACAAACAAAAAAGACACAAACGTGTCTTTTTATTTTTTTATACATTGAATCTAAATAGCATTACATCTCCGTCTTGCACTACATAGTCCTTGCCTTCCATACGCACCCTACCTTTTTCTTTTGCGTTAATATAATTGCCACATTCGACAAGGTCATGGCAGGAGACAACTTCGGCTTTGATGAATCCTTTTTCAAAATCTGTATGAATTTTGCCTGCTGCTTGTGGTGCTTTTGTGCCACGAGTAATTGTCCAGGCACGCACTTCTTGTTCGCCTGCCGTAAGGAAACTAATTAGTCCCAGCAATCTATAACTTGCAACAATCAATTTGTCTAGTCCAGATTCAGTCAGCCCCAGTTCTGTTTTGAATAGCGCTGCCTCCTCGTCTGTTAGAGTGGACAATTCTTCTTCTATTTTTGCACAACAGACAATGACTTCGCTTCCTTCTTGATTTGCGAGTTCTTTTACCTTTTGCACATACGAATTATCATTACACCCAATCTCGTCATCTTTTATGTTTGCACAATATATAATTGGCTTGTCAGTTATTAGAAAATATCCTTTTATAATCGCCTTTTCTTCTGGTGTTGTCATATAGTTTCGAATAGGCTTTTCGCTTTCTAGCATAGACATCAGTTTCTTTTGTAGTTCATATTCGTCTTGTGCATCTTTATCCCCAGCCTTGACGCTTTTTGCTGTCTTTTCCATTCGTTTTTGCAACGTTTCAATATCAGCCAAAATGAGTTCTAGATTGATTGTTTGAATATCACGAATTGGGTCAACACTACCACTAACGTGAGTAATGTTTGCGTCATCAAAACATCTAACAATGTGCACAATGGCATCGACTTCTCTTATGTGACTCAAAAATTTGTTTCCTAGTCCTTCGCCTTGACTTGCGCCTTTGACAAGTCCTGCAATATCGACAAACTCAATGACGGCAGGTGTGACCTTTTTTGTATCATACATTTTTGCAAGAACGTTTAGACGTTTGTCTGGTACTGTGACCATTCCTATGTTTGGTTCGATAGTGCAAAATGGATAATTTTCAGAAGGAATGCCTTTTTTTGTTATTGCATTAAAAAGTGTACTTTTGCCTACATTTGGCAAACCCACTAAACCAAGCTTCATATTTTTCTCCTAATATTTTTATCTTTCATAGTATACACTCTAAAAACCATTTTGACAATTTTTATAGAGATAAAAAGACAAGTTATTCACTTGTCATATTTATGAGTATCATTTTCATCAATTTCATTTTGTTTTATCAATGTAGAGTTTTTTGTTATATCATCTTTATTGTTTGTGTTATATTTTTCTTCTGCACTTTTTATTGTTTCGCTTTTTTGTAATTTTGGTTTTTTGTTTTTATGTTTTTTAGACATTTTATTTGCAATGTTGGTTAAAAACAATTCTATATTTTTTTGATATTTGATTGATAGTACAAAAAGTATTATCATGATAATACCTAGCACTATCCATACAGGAATACCCCAACCGCTGAATGGAATAATACTGCCACTAGTCAAAAAACACATGACAAAATTATTAATAGTGCGAGTAATAATGTTAGTTACAATAAAAAATGTCCAAGATATATTTGTAACACCTGCCACCATACACAAAATGTCGTCAGGGAACAAAGGAAACAACATCATAAGAAAAAACATATATTTGCCTTTTGACAACATTGTTTTCCATTTGTTTGCCTCTTCTTTGCCGCCAGCAACCCAATTTATAATAGGACTGCCAATTTTTCTACCTAAAAAGAAAGCAAACATACTGCCCAAAACGACAGCTGGAATGCTCAACAAAACTGTCTGCCATGGCCCAAACAAAAATACACCAGCAATAGTTGTTAGCATTGCAGGAACAGGAATAAAAGTGACTTGTATAAATTGAATGGCAAAAAATATTGTTCGACTCCAAACGCCACCACCACTATTTATGATTGCTTCTATTTTTTCAGTGGAATCAAAATATTTGTACCAGCCAGTCAAATAAAACAACAAAAAGAATGCAACACAAATAACAATGATAATTGATGTTGCAATTACTCCACGTATAATAGTTTTCTTCGTTTCTGGTTTTAACATATTATTATTTTACCAACAATAAGCAATAATATAAACTATAAATGCATAACAAAATAAAATAAAATTATAATTTAGTTGTGCATTTTGTCTAATAAATGTATACTTAAATAGAAAAAGGATAAATAAAAAGGAAACAATATGGCACTCAACAAAGCAAAAATTGCAGCAAAGGCATTTATAAAGAAATCTAGCAATTATAACATATTTGTATATGTTTCACTTATTATTGGAATAGCAAGTATTGTTATGTTCTTTTTCCCTTTCTTTAATTATACAAGTACGAGTAGCAATGGTATTTCTTATGATTATAGTGCATGGGATATGACATGTGCTATCGTAATGAAAGACAATTATGCAAGTGAAGAAGATGTTGATTTTGAGAGAAAGTCTGCTTTGAGTGAATGGGTCAGCAATGAACAGACAAAAGAGTTTGTTCAAGGTGTGACTTTTGCTAGTTTGGTTGGCGCTGTGCTTATGATAATTAGTTTTATACTATTATTTAGACCAGGCAAGAAAGCCGAAATTGCAACGTCTATATTAGCGCTTATTGCATTCTGTTGTTGTTTTGTCTTTGCCAATCATTTAGTTGTAGCACTTGAAGACGCCGTGGGTTTGGTGTCCATTTATCCAAATAGTGAGTTTCATTTGAGATACGGATTGTTTGTTTCTATATTGTTGGCAGATTTGTTTATGATTACCAACTTTATTAGAAAAGATAAAATAAAATTAAAAGTAAATTAGGTGGGTAGTGTCATTGATTTGCACAAGTTGTCCTAGAAGATGTAATGTCGATAGAAGTAAATACAAGGGTTATTGTCGTGCACCAGATAATGTTATGCTTGCCAAGGTCAGCAAACATTATTGGGAAGAACCTTGTATAAGTGGGACAAAAGGCAGTGGCACTATCTTTTTTTGTGGGTGCAATCTGCGTTGTGTATATTGTCAAAACAGTCAAGTAAGCAATGCTATAATAGGCAAGGAAATATCCGTTACAAGACTTGCAGAGATTTTTAAGGAACTAGAAAATAGTGGAGTGCATAATATCAATTTAGTAACGCCTTCTCATTACGTTGACAAAATAATTGAAGCGCTTAATATTTATCGACCACAAATTCCTATTGTATATAATACAAGTGGATATGACAGTGTCGAAAATATAAAAAAACTAGAAGGGTATATTGACATTTATCTTACTGACCTAAAATATGTTGACGCTAATTTAAGCGAAAAATATAGTGGTGCAAAAAATTATTTTGATGTTGCAAGTGTTGCAATAAAAGAAATGATAAAGCAAATACCAAACAATGCTTTTGATGATAATGGTATAATGCAAAAGGGTGTTATTATTCGACACCTTGTTTTACCCGGACACACTAATGATAGTATAAAAGTATTAGAGTGGATAAAAGATAACGCACCAAATTGTGTGATAAGTGTGATGAGTCAATACACACCATATTACAAAGCCAAAGATATTGAGTCCATTAATAGGAAATTAAAGCCTTTGGAATATAAGCGAGTTATTGCAAAATTTCAATCACTTGGACTTGCAAATGGTTATATGCAAGAATTGTCTAGTTCGACAACAGACTATATTCCAGATTTTGACTTGTCAGGAGTTACAAAATGTATTACGAAATAGACGTTCCACAAGAATTATATGAACTAGCAAAAATGGTAGAACTTGAAGGTTCTACACTTTATGTTGTGGGTGGATATATTCGCGATACAATATTAGGGAAAAAGAGTAAAGACATTGATATATGTGCCAACATTGAATTTGAAAAAATGATGCATATCGCAAAACAATTGGGATATCGAAGCCAAGTAGTCAACGAAAAATTGGGAACAGTACTTATAACAGCAAATAATTGGCAGTTTGAATATACTCCTTTTAGAAAAGAAAATTATAAAAAAGGAGAACACTCGCCAAGTCATGTGTCATTTGTCAAAGATATAAAAGTAGATGCAAGCAGACGAGACTTGACAGTAAATGCACTCTATTATGATATTCTCAAACACAACATCATTGATTTTTATGGTGGAGTAAAAGATATTCAAAAGGGAGTTGTTAGGGCAATTGAAACCCCACAAAAAGTTTTTTCAAGTGACGGGCTACGAATACTGCGCCTTATAAGATTTGCATGCGTGCTAGGCTTCAAAATTGATAGCAAAACACAAAAAGTCGCACGACAATATTTGTATTTTCTAAAAGACATATCAAAATCGCGAATAAACAAAGAGTTTGAACAATTAATTGACAATGCAACAGTGTCAAACTCAATAGATAGAGCAATAGAATATTGTAATAAGTGGCATATTTGGGATTATGTGTTGGGTATAAAAAATATAAAGGCAACTATATTTTGCTATGATGATATTGTAAAAGAAAATGCATATGACCTAGTTTTGTATTCTCTTATGAATGTGGCAAAAGATATGACAGCGCTGGATTATTATATTGACAATATATTAGGCAAAAACGGACTGCAAGTGTCAAATGAAAAAATAAAAAATGTAACCGAAGCAATACACATTGCAAAGCTAGAACCAAATATTATTTCTGCACTCAAATATTTGAACGCAGGAAATGTTGCCAAAGAAATATTAAGAGTGACAAACGACAAAAAATATAATGCATTTGAAAAAATTGTTTATCAAATCAAAAAAGAAAATTTGCCAACCACCAAAGCCGAACTTGATATAACACCACAAGAAATATTAGATATTATACAAGACAAATCCAAAATATCTTTTGTACAAACTTTGGTACTTCAAAACATTTTGTTGAAAAATATTAATAATAAGCATGATGAAATATTACAAGCAATTATGAACATAAAAGAACGTCTGTAAGACATTAAATATATAGTTTATGACAAAAAACAGCCAACTATTGTTGACTGTTTTTATTGTATGTTATTACGTATTGTAGAGTTTTGACTGGAACAGGATTGTTTTTTATAGCAATATCATCGAGAGCAGATATTGGAAGCGGCGTTGGTAGCAAGTATGAGCCCGCTTCGATTGTAAATGCTGGAACTTCTAGCTCTTGACTGACCCAATCAGAATATCCTCCTGTTGAGTTTTCTGTCTTGATTGGAACATATCCATTGATTGATTGAATATATTCTGCTATTTGTCTATCGCGAGCAATTAGTTTTTGTGATAGTGTTTCAAAACCATAATATATTACTTCGCCTTTTGTGTGATATGATAGTGTGA
Organism: uncultured Clostridia bacterium; assembly: GCA_944383385.1. Taxonomy (GTDB): domain Bacteria; phylum Bacillota; class Clostridia; order Christensenellales; family UBA1242; genus CALWPI01. The sequence continues at coordinate 1,138 of CALWPI010000012.1, read as the reverse complement.
CAATGGGCGAAACTTTTTCTGTAAACGAAATCAAAATCAACACTTCTTTTTCACTGTTTGGGAAATAGCCTACAAAATTTGCTGGGCTTGGGCAAAACACATTTTGTGCACCACCACCCCAAAGAGCATCAAAATTGACATTTAGGTCAACGCCACATGCATTGGCTTTCCATTGAGAGAAATCATAACTATTGTTGTTGATTACTAAAATGTAATTGTGTAGTTTTGGACAAACAACGCTATCTATACCTTCTAGCACCAAAGCAACCCCGTCAGGATTTGCAAATGGTATAAAATATATACCGCCTTCACTTACCCCAACTTTGTTTGTGTATTTTATTTGTTCTACAACAGCAAGACCTGCAACATATTCTCTTGCGTGGATACTGCCTTCTACTATCATTTGATTTGGACCATAATTACCAACGTGAAAAGCATATATATTTCTACCTAGCAAACTAGTACCAATTATTTCATAATCAATACCCATGTCAATGAGTTCTTGCATTTTTTGTTCTATTTCTTGATATGTCATATTGATTTATATGATACAATCTGATTTGTTGTGCAATATCTATAACAATAAAAATAAAATGTGAATATAAAAATGTAATGTAACAAAATTTGATGTCTTTTGTTATTTATGCTATACTCGATTAGGAGAAAATATGGAAAAGACTAATGAAAAAAAAGTTTTTGCACAAGGAATTTGTTTTTCCAAACTTTTTTGGATATTTGTTATTGGTTGTATTGTGGGCACATATTATGAACAATTTTTAACACTGTTTATGTCGGGTAATTGGGCTAGTCGACAAGGAGTTATATATGGTCCATTCAATCCTGTTTATGGTTTTGGTATGCTCATTATGGTGTGGGCTTTGCACAATCAAAAAGACTGGAAAAGACTAATGTTGTATGGGGCTATCGCCGGTGGGGGACTGGAATATTTGTTATCTTTTTTGCAAGAATTTTTTATTGGTTCTAGGTCTTGGGATTACACTCATCACTTATTGAATATTAATGGCAGAACGACAATACCATTTGCATTATTTTGGGGACTGCTTACTATAATTATTGTAAAGTTTGTATATCCATTTTTATCTAATGGAATAGAAAAAATACCATACAAGTTTGGCAC
>CALWPI010000011.1 GCA_944383385.1 uncultured Clostridia bacterium | reverse complement strand
GAAAAAATCAAAAGAAATATTTGCACTATTTTTATCAAGCATAATATTGTATGAATTTGTGTCTAATTCACATTTTGAACCCGTAATCAAATTGCCCATAATATACACATCATTTACTTTTTTAGAGAAAAGACTTGGATTAATAGACAAATATTTGGCAATTTCTGCAAATGGTGCACATATATCTATTGTGACACTTTTGTCTTCGACACAAGACAAAATCTTGTCAAAAAATATGCTAATATCTTTGTAAATGTATTTGAACTTGTGTTTTGAGTTGAATGAAATTGGATATGCATTGAAGGCATTTTGTTCAACTCCAATGTTATTAAACTCTTTTTCGTCTGCATCAAAACAAATTGGTATCTCCAAATCAAATTGCGAAAGCATATTTCTAGTCAATTTGGCACGTTTTACAAGTGTCTTGACATTACCACAATTTATCACAATACCAATCAAATTAATTTTATTAAATTTGTGCAATTTGCATAAAATGGAAAGCGCAAGAACATCATCTACATCTTTTCCAATATCTGTGACGAAAATTACATTTTGTTTAATCATATTATATTATCACATAGCAAGCAAGAAGAAATCAAGCAAAAAATGTTTTTATCAAAAATATTGCACTAAAAATAAGCAAAAATTGAGTAGTTTAGGACAAATAATATTATTTGTGTTGACATAAAAATTGGCAGAGATTATAATCAATTTGTACAAATTATTTTGGACGGTGGGGTATCGCCAAGCGGTAAGGCAGGAGACTCTGACTCTCCCATTACGTGGGTTCGAATCCTACTACCCCAGCCAACCAAACAAAAGGAGATATATATGGTAGCAAAAGATTTTAGAAACGGTTCTACATTTGAAATGGACGGACAAGTGTGGCAAGTGGTGTGGTTCCAACACGTTTCACAACCAAGACTTGCAGCAGTTATTAGAACAACATTAAAAAATGTTGAAACAGGACAAGTAATTGAAAGAAGATTTGGACCAGGCGATGTGTTCCCAGATGCAAGAGTTGACAAAAAGGAAATGCAATATTTGTATCACGAAGACAATTTGTATTACTTTATGGATATGGAGACATACGACCAATTGCCAGTCAACTATGATTCAATCAAAGACACAATTGGATATGTCAAGGAAAATGAAGTAGTCCAAGTAAACTCTGTAAAGGGCAAAGTCATAGCAGTTGTTCCTCCAATCTTTGTTGAATTGAAAATTGTTGACACCTTGCCAGGAGTAAATGACAGTAGTGATAGAACTAATTATAAAGATGCAAAAGTCGAAACAGGTATCAAAATCAAAGTACCAGAATTTTGCAATAATGGTGATGTTATCAAGATTGACACACGTACAGGCGAATATGTCAGCCGTGTAAAATAATATTTATTTTAATGACCTAAATTATTAGGTCTTTTTTCTTTGTCGATTTTTGTACAAAAATGTAATAATTTTGCAAATTGTTTTTGCTATGTATGATAAAGTTTGATATAATACTCTGTGTAAAGGGAGAGTAGTATGGATAAGAATACAAAGAGTCTAGAAGATTTGAGTATATACGAACTACGAGATGTGGCAAGAAATGTAGGTGTACAAAGTCCAAGTAGTAAGAAAAAAGACATTCTTATCCAGTCCGTAAAAGATATAATCAGTGGCAAACAAAAGCCTCACGTCAAAACGTCAAACAAAGGTCGTCCAGCACGTTCAATTGCACAAATGTCTACAATTTTTGATGTGATGATGCCAAGCATTTTAGACGAACCAATTAGCACATTAAATGTCAACGATAGTGATACTATTTTTGATAATATGACTGAAAATACAGCACTAATGTTGTCTAGAAATGATTCTGCGTTTAATGATGACGTAAAAGAGAGCCGAGTCGAAAATGGTCAGGTCGATATGACTGCCAAAGGATATGGAATACTAAGAGTAGAAGAATTGGTGGCAAGTCCTCTTGATGCATATATATCTCCAATGTTGATTGAAAAGTATAATTTGCAAAAAGGTGATAGTATAATTGCAAATGTAGATAGTTATAAGATTGATATGCCAAGGCGTGTGACAAGTATTATACAAATCAATGGCTGCGAAGCAAATGGATACAAAGCATTTGATAGAAAGAAAATTGCTAACAATAGTCAAGATGAACAAAAGGGCAGAAGCAATCTGTATTTGTACAAAAATAATGTTAGACTCAATGATAAGGCAGAACAAATAGCAAAAGAGATAAATAATAAAACAGGTTATGTCAGTTGTGTTGAGTTTGATTGTCCATTAGATTCCAAAATTGAAATATTAGATTCGTTTGATATTGTGCGTCTGCCATTCACAAAAACCACAAAAGATATTGTTATTAGTATAAATTTGGCACTTAATAAGTGTATAAGACAAGCACAAATGGGTAGAGATACGACACTTGTTATAAGCTCGGTCAGCAAATTGCTCACCATACTAGATAGTAATGACACAAATAGAGTATCTTATGAAAATATTGGTACGCATGCATTACAAAGTGTAAAAACTTTGTTATCCTTGCCATGTGTTTACGAATTGGGTGGTGCACTGACAATTATTTTATTGGATAATGAAAAATGTCCAAAAGGAATCAAAGAGATAATTGACTTTGAAATCGTGCCAAACGTAGACAATGTATATCACATAAATATTTAATTAAAAACCACTATATTACGTGGTTTTTTTATTTTATAAATTATTTCATTTTGAAATAATTTTTTTTATAATAAAAGACACGATTAGTATGCGTAACCAAACATATTTTTGTGTATAGATATGTGTGTTACTATATGTAAATTAAAATATATTATATAATCTACGATTATAGATTATATACTTTGCGTGTTTGCTTTACAAAAAAGTTTGATTTTTGTAAAATGATATTAACTATGGGGGATAGTATGTCCAAGACAATCAAAAATATTTTTTCTAAAATATTTGTATTGTTGTTTGTAATGGTGGCTACACTTACATTTGCTGGGTGCAGTATAAGTTTTGCGTGGTTCACAAGTAGTGACGAAGATAGTGCAAATGTAGAAGGCGCAACAGCATCTGTTGAGATATATAGCAATGGTGAACTAATATCTGGTAGCGACAGTGGTACACCAGAGAATCCAGTAGATGATGTGCAAAAACACGCATATCAAGTGACCTTGTCAAGTGTTGGCGAAATTGCTGGCACGGGCAAAGGTATAATTAGTTTCAAAAACACAAGCAATGTCAGTATGCTTTTGAGTGTGCGTGGCTTTACTATTACATACAAAGAAACACATGACGAGGGCGATAACGACAAGTCTTTGACAAAGGACCAAATTGACATCAATTTGGATGCGAATTGGATAGAACAATTGTCTATGCCAGAAAGCGTTTCAAGGGCATATATGTCCAATTATTTCTACAACAGTCAAATTGCACCAAATGAAGAAATCACTTTTATACCAAGTTTGACGGTATTAAGAGATGATGTGGTGGGATTAGATGTCGAAATCAATGTTATGGTCGAGGTCATTGCATACAAAGACAATGCATATAAAACAAATGCCAATCCAAAGCCATGGGATTTATCATTTCCTACTCAATTAGAGGGGTGGACAGCATATAATTAATAAAATAGGGGAAAAATGAAAAATATATTCAAGCCAACATCACAAAATATGCGATATACACAAACTATTACTTTGTGCATCATTTTGCTTGTTGTGATTTTGGGAATGTCTGTGACACTTGCGTATTTTAATAGTCGTGACACGGGTGGTGGCAGTCAAAACTTTTCGACACTAGAACTCACGGTCAACGCAACTTATCCAACAGACGAACCATTGATACCAAATCTTGAATATGACGGATACACAGCAACAATTACAACATCACAAAACAGTGAAGATGCATATGTTAGGGCAAAAATGTATTGTGTTGTTGATGGTGTAGAAAACACAACACTTATAACACCAGTTGTACCATATATGACAGTGGAAGGCACACAAAATATTGTGCGTTGGATATATAATGACGCTGACGGATATTGGTATTATGTGGGCTATGTCAATGGCACACTTTCTGCAACATTTATAACGGGATACATTGTTGGAGATGTTGGCGGGATTGAAGATATACAAATTGTTATAAAAGCAGAGGGTATTCAACGAAAATATCTTGCTTATGAAGATTTGTGGCAAACGGCATCAGAGACGTGGAAAACAGAAATTGCAAAATATGACGTTGCAACAGGAGCAGATTGGACATAAAAATATAAAAGGGGGTCAAAATGGCTAAAAAAGAATTACCAAACGACGTTACAAACAAGATATATTTTAGAAACACCATTTTGGCGCTCTTTTTTACGTTGCTTTTTGTATTGGTGGTAGGAGCGACTTTGGCGTACAACAATGCTTACACTACGGGAACAATCACTTTTAGGGGCAATATACTGACCGAGATTACGGACTTTACTTTTGACGAAATCAATTATGCAGATAATCCAATGTTGCCAGACACATATACTTTGTGGCCGGGCGCAGTTATCAAGGGAGTGACGCTCAAAGTCAAAGTGTCAAGAGAAGACTCTGTTGATGATGAAGAAGAACAAATAGACGGACTTGCATATGTGCGAGTGAGATTTGATGTGATAATAGACGGCGAAGATATGCAACAAAAGGGATTGGTGTATCTTGAAAATGACCCTGATAATGTTTGGAAACTGTTGTCTTTTGAAGACGGAGATTGGTATGTGTTATGCGATAGCAATAATATGCCACGCGCACTAAAAAATGGCGAAACAGTGTCATTTACCGAAGATAATAGATTGGTAATCGACTCAAAAATGACTAACGAATATGCAAACAAAAAAATCAATGTTGATTTTGTTGTACAAAGTCTGCAAAGAAAAAATTTAACACCTGAAACGATTTTGACTGGAAACAATGGCAATCCATATTGGCAACTGCCAATAGTGTAAAAAACGCAAAATTGTTGGGTATTGACACTAATAAACTAATAATATATAATTACTGTATCTTACTAATGACAATTTACTAATGAAAATGTTGTATATAGTCCATTGGAGGATATATGAAAAATAAAAGATTTTTGATGTTATTGTTATCTGGTATCATGTCCGTATGCCTGTTGTGTACGGGTTGTATGCCTGGTGCAGGAACAAGCATTGATTCGGGCGATATTGATTCTGGCACTGGTGGTGGCGGTGGCAGTGGCGGAAGTGGTGGTGACGTGCCACCTGTCTATGAAGCCAATAATTTTTCAAGCAATATTTATGCTCTTGTAAATAGACAAGGGAACGAAGGTGTTTTTGAAGACTATTATAGAAGAAATGTCTCATTCAACGAACTTGTTGATAGACAGATTGGTCTTGTTGCAACTGAAATTATTGAAAGACTAAATGATATATATGGCAGTGGACAATATAAATATTCTTTTGATAGTGATGAACAAAATTATACAACATGGCAAGTTGGCAAGGCTAGAGGAGACAAATATCAAGTACACACATTAGGCGATGTTGTTTATGTTTTTGTATTTGATGAAAATGGTGAGTATATATTAGACAACAATGGATATCCATTGCAAGATACAAACAAAAACTATAGAGCAGTGTATTATGTGAGTGACGAAGACAACAATATGGAAGAATATGTTGGAAATCCTTCTTGTCAAGCACTTGCAAGTTACTTGCTAAATGGTGGATATAGCGACACATATCTTGATAACCAAACGGGATATGATGTAAACGAACAAAAGTTGTCTGTTCTTGCAGGGTCAATATATGGGGACAATACATACGTGCAATATGATAATGAAATTGTGTTGGAACAAAGTCCTTATGACAGTGCTTGGCGTTGGTCAGCATATTTTGCAAATGGTACAGCAGTTGATAGACTCAAATATAATATTGCAAAAATAATTGTCAATAACATAAGCGTCAATCAAATGACAGATACATTTGGCAGTGATTATGATAGTTTGTTATCACAAATACCATATCTAGCCAATTATCTTGATTATTACTATGACGAAATTAGTTATTTTGTAACAAATTATGTTGTGGGCAGTGACCTAATCATGCAAGACAACAATGCAATATCTACTCTACAAAATGTGCTTGCAAAATCCAAAGATTATAGAGATACATTTGAGTATGCGTTGGTAAATGACGAATATAAAACAGTTTTAGAATCGATAAGAGATACGGAAAATACGAATTACAAAGGAAAACAATATAGCCTTAATGATTTGTATGAAGAAGGAAATTTATACAACTATTATAAATTCATTAACGCAGGCTCTGGGAATAGGAATTTTGAAGAAGAATATATCTATTTCATTGGCATATTAGAAATTGATGCGGAATCATATATCTCATCTGGATATAATGACCGTTATAAACCTTACTTTGATATTTATTATGGTATAAACGAATCTGGATATATTGATGAGGCTGGTACAGTCAAATCATTTAATCAAATAGAATTTCCATATACTTGGAGTGATATGATTGCTTGTCGTAATGTAAAGAATTATGAAACAATTATATCAAGCGTGATTGATACTGTAAAAAATCAAACATTTGCTAGCGACACACACGCAGGACAATACAATAGTAGTTTGATAGGCAAAAGCGTTTATGCAACATATTATCGAGTCAGTCGCGACAATAACATCATATCTATGCCAGCAATGAGTGCTGGTGGTAAAAATATGGTATTCAATAACCACGGCAACTACAATCAATTCATAATTCCTGCAAAGGGCAATGTGAGTGATTTGTCACATTATGACTTGCAAATCAGTGTTGGTGATAGTACACAAAAGATATCACTAGAAATCAAAGTGCAGACAATTGATGATAATTATAATACTAACGTTATAATGCTCAAAAACACAAATTTGCAAGGGACTGCAACTATGGCAAACAACAAATTTGTCATAGACAAAAACACAACGTGGCAAGCCACATTTGATTTGCCAAAGACAACGGGAATTAAGTATAACGGCACACAATATACATATACTGACGGTACAGTGTTTGACAACAACCAAATTTTATCAAAGGATAGTAATGGGGTAGGTTTTAGACAAGGAGATATCAAGGATTGTTTGATTGTCTATGTTACTGCATACGACCAATTTGGCAGGGAGATAGATATGAATACTACTTATGGTATTAGTTTGACTCTAACCAATACTTATCAAATGAACTAAAAGATTGCAATTGTGCAATCTTTTTTCATTTTGTTTAGTAATCAAAAAAAATTTACATACAATAAATAATAATGTATAATAAAATATAGAATTATGTCGATTAAGGTGGGACAATGAAGAAAAAACTTTTGTCACTTTTGTTATCAATATTTATGGTTGGTTGCACTTTTACCTTTGTTGGTTGTAGCGAAGGTGAAATCCCCGGTGGAGGCACCGAAGATGGTGGTGGCGAGGGTGGTGGCACCAATCCTGATATACCTGTCACTGAATATGATGACAGTCAATTTGGCGAAGATGTCATAGTTTTGACCGCAGAAAATGGTGACAGTCGCGTTTTTGCTGATTATTATGGCACTGAAACAAAATCATTTAATGAACTTGTTGATAGACAAATCAAGTTTATGGCAAGTGAGATACTGCATAGACTGACTAATGTGTATAGTGGAAATACTCTTACTAACCAATACGATTCTATTACAATTGATATCTATCCATATACCAATTGGCAAGTTGGACAATCTGTTTCGAACAAATATCAAGTATATTTTGATATAGATAACAACCCTTATGTGTTTTTGTATGATGACAGTGGTAATAAAATTGTGTCACAAACGGAAGATAATGCCGTTTGGGACGAAGACGATATTACTTATTATGCAGTAGTCAACAAAAATAATATAGAAGATTACATTACAGATTATTCTGCTTATGCACTAACTGCGTATTTGCAAGGGAATACAAATAGTGATACGTTTGGTTCTGCACTGCAAGATAGTCCAATCACACAAATGACACTTTTGCAAGGCACAGTATTGGGAGAAAACTATTATTCTGCTGATGGCAACGAGATAAACACAAATACTGGTGGGGTTGCTTGGGCTTGGGCAGATTATCTAGATGAGAGCAATTATGACACAGCAATAGATATGTTTTCGTATGCAATTGCAAGGATAATAAACGAAAAAGGGAATATCTTACCAGAAGAAATTGGTGCAGAAGAATATTACATCACAGATTATACTAATCAGTTGTCTAATATCTCTTATCTCGGCAATTATCTAGAATATTATTATGATGACATTAGGGATTATGTCCAACAAATAATCATTGGTGGCACATTGATAGAAAATGATTTGGCAGTCAAAAATGCTATTGACGAAATAAAAGGTGCAGAACAAGAGTATGTCAAAACGTTTGAGTATGCAATTACTAATGACGATTATAAAACAGTTATTGAAGCCATAAAAGATTCTGATAATACTTATTATGAAAATGGTGAACAATATGAATTAAATGATTTATATGGTGAAATTAATATTTTTACAAATTTTCAAAACATATCTAATAATTTAGGTAATAGAACATTTGCCGAAGAGTATGTTTATTTAATGGGACTGCTAAAAACTGATGCAGAACAATATATCTTGTCTGGCTACAATGAGCGTTACAAACCTTACTATGACCTTTATTGTGGCATAAATGAATCTGGCTGGATTGATGAAGAGCAAACGGTTAAGTCATTTGATCAAATAGAATTTCCTTACACTTGGGAACGAATTGTGGCATCTAGAAACTACAAAAACTATGAAACAGTGATAGAAGAAGTACTGCATTCTGTACAAAATCAAACTTTTGATACTGGGACACATGCTGTCATTACAAATCCAAGTTACAAAGGTTATTCAGCATTTGCCGAAATGGGTAGAGTGGGCCGTGATAATACAATCACAAATATCAATCAATTTGGAGATATAACAGTCGACGGAGACGGTAACGAAGAAAACACTTATACCAAAGCATCAAATTATCGCAGTATTATCATACCTGCAATAGGCAATATCCCAGATTTGTCACACTATTCATTACTACTTTGTGTAGGCGACAATATAGAAGAGATGTCTATTCGTGTTAGTGTGCAATTGGTGGACAGCACGGGCCAAGGAGAAGTAATAGTGCTTGACAAAAATATGGCAGGACTTATAGAAAATTATCCTTATCCAGACGAAGGTTTGGCCGGTGGCAGTGATGACAAATTTATTGTGCCACAAATGGGCAATGATGAAGGTATGGGCAATAACACATGGTTTATCGAATTTGATTTGCCAACGTCATCTACAACTATCAGTATGGCAGAAGATGAAGAACCATTTAGTTATGGTGAGCAATCTTTGTTTGACAATGATTTTGTCCTTGAATATGACGAGGAAACAGGTGAAGTGACTTATAGTATTATTGCTACAAATTGCATTGTCATTACGTTTAAAGTCTTTGATGCGTCCGGCAGAGAATTGCCAGCAGGCAAGACAATACCATTTGGCGTTAGTTTGTGGCTAGACAATTATCACGAAAAAGAACAATAAAAAGAAGGTTGGGTGTCCAACCTTTTTTATTCATATAACTATAAAGCAATTCATTTATAAAAAAGATATGTAATTATTAGATACAATTTTTATTTTGTGATATCATATATTGTATACAACTAAACAATTAGGAGAGAAAATGAGAACATTTATAATAGTTATTGACAGTTTTGGTATAGGGGCAATGCCAGATGCTTACAAGTGGCATGACGAAGGCAGCAATACCTTTTTGCATATAGAAAATACAGTGCATCCTTATTTGCCTAATCTTACAAAACTTGGTCTTAAAGATATAGACGGCATCAAAATACCACATACAAGTGATGTGATAGGCAATTATGGTCGTATGTTTGAGCGTTCAAATGGCAAGGACACACTAACTGGACACTATGAAATGATGGGTATTATTCAAAAAAGACCAAATCCAACGTTTCCAAATGGATTTCCAGAAGATTTGATGAAAAAGATTGAAAGTGCAACAGGATATCAATTTTTGGGTAATGAAGTTGCAAGTGGTACAGAAATTATTCAAAGATTGGGCGAAGAACACATAAAGACGGGCAAACCTATTGTCTACACGTCAGCTGATAGTGTGTTGCAAATTGCAGCCCATGTAGACATCGTGCCACTAGATAAGTTATATGACCTATGCAAGCAAATAAGGGCACTGACAGCCAAAGGTAAGTACAATGTGGCGAGAGTTATTGCAAGACCATTTGCAGGCGAAGTTGGCGCGTTTTACAGGACAGAAGACCGTCACGATTTTTCGCTTTTGCCACCAAAGAAATCTGTGCTTGATAAAATGAAGAAAAAAGGATATGATGTCATATCCATTGGTAAAATAAATGATGTATTTTGTGGTCAAGGGATTACGGAGAGTATTCCTACAAAAAACAATACTGAAGGACTCAATGCAATCATTGAAACAACAAAAAGAGACTTTAATGGTATAGTGTTTGCAAACCTTTGTGACACAGATATGTTGTATGGACATAGAAATAATGTCGAAGGATATGGCAAGGCCCTTGAACAAATTGATGAAGCAATACCTACAATAATTGACAATTTGAATAGAAATGACATTTTGATTGTGACTGCTGACCACGGGTGTGACCCATCTACTGCCAGCACAGACCATTCACGTGAATATGTGCCAATTCTTGTTTATGGTAAGAATTTGAAAAACAACGTCAATTTGCGGACACTCTTTGGATTTGACCAATTAGGACGTGCAATACTTGATATTTACAAAGTCAAAAAATACAAATACAGTTTTCTAAGAAAACTTATTAAATACACAAAATAATATGGGATAGGCTTATGCCTATCTTTTTGTATTATTTTTTGTTTGTCGAATTTTGTCGAACACAAAATATTGATTATTTTTTGGTATATTTGCTGTAAAAATTTTTAATTAGACTATTGAAAAATAGGCTTGTTTTATGTATACTAAAACTATAAGGTGGTTGTATGAAAAAGAATATTTGCATACTATGTCGTGATAATGACTTTGCTAAAAAAGTTGCTTATGTTCTTTCGCGCGAACTTGATATGTTCTTTGCTGATGTGGACGATATGATTGCATACAATTTGGCTGATTTGATGTCTATAAAAGACAAAATTGGCGAAGAATATATAAATGATAAGATAAAAGGCCAAATAAGTATGGTGTCATCGTTTGAAAATACAATTTATACTTTGTCAATTAGGACAATGAATATTATGGAAGAGCCACAAAAACTGCAAAATGATAGTCTAGTCATATTTTTAGATACACCAACCAAAATTAGACGTGAACAAATTACCAAAGATAATTTGGTAAAAATTATGAGAAAAATTGCTGATATTTTTGTCACTTTGGACAATAAACGCACCAAAGAAAGCGCAAATATCATAAAAAAACAAATATTAGAAAAATATAAATAATTTTGAATAAATCTCTAATCTTTGCATACATTAATATTGTAAATGATGTTTTCATTTACACAAAGTAAATGACGTTTTCATTTACTAAATAAAGCACATACACAGTCAATTATCTACTGGTATGTGCTTTTTTGTTATTTTTTATTTTTTTCGCTTTCGATATCTCTATTTTCGATTTGGTCGAGCCATTTATATAGTTCGAGGGTGTCCTCGCTATTTTTCTTTGCTTTTGCTTGTAAATAATGTGCTTTTTCAGGGTTGCTGTTTAGAAGCGAGCGATATCTATTTTCTCCATTTAAGAAATCTACAAAGTTCATTGTAGGGTCGCCACTATCTAAGTGGAATGGCACTTTGTCACGTGGGTCAAATCTATATAATTGCCAGTATCCAGATTCGACTGCACGTTTCATTTCTATATTTGATGCTGTCATATTGATACCATGATTGATACATGGAGCATATGCAATGATTAATGACACACCATTATAACTTTCTGCTTCGGTCACAGCTTTTATAAATTGATTCATATTAGCACCAAGCGACACTTTTGCTACGTATACATTTTTGTATGTCATTGCCATAAGGCCCAGGTCTTTTTTGTTGGTGAATTTGCCTGACTCTGCAAACTTTGCCACAGCGCCTGCTGGGGTGCTTTTGCTTGATTGCCCACCAGTGTTGCTATAAACTTCGGTGTCAAGCACTAGTATATTGACGTTTTCGCCAGATGCGAGTATGTGGTCAAGTCCACCAAACCCAATGTCATATGCCCAACCGTCTCCACCAATTATCCACACGCTTTCTTCAATCACACTATCTTTGTTTTGACGAATTGATTTTGTAAGATTGTTTTTTGGTGCAGTTTTTAGGTAATTTTCAAGAATGGATTTGAATTTCTTTTGATTTTCAAATGTGTCGTTTGCAAATAGTCCTTCGATATTTTCATCAATTGGACTGCCTTTTTCTTTTAGCGCTTGCAAGTCTCTAAACAGTCTTGCTCGTTTTTCTTTATGTGCGATTTTAATACCATAACCAAATTCAGCATTGTCTTCAAACAAACTATTAGCCCATGCAATACCACGACCGTTTGAGTCAAAAGTATATGGGGATGTTGGGGCGCTACCACCATAGATACTCGAACAGCCTGTGGCATTAGCAATTATCATCTTTTCGCCAAATAATTGACTGAGCACTTTTAGATATGGTGTTTCGCCACATCCGGCACATGCACCAGAAAATTCGAAATATGGTTGATAGAACTGACTGCCTTTGACTGTATTTTTGCCCCAAACTGAACTAATATGGGTAGGTATTTTTCTAAAATATTCAAACCTTTTATTTTCTTCTTCTCTAATATCTTCGGCTTTTGCCATTGTGATTGCTTTGCCAAGGGCAGGGCATACAGTTGCACAAACACCACAACCCGTACAGTCTTTTGGAGATAAGAGTATGACATATTTGTATCCATTTTCAGCAATAGCAGGCAACACCTTGAATGGTTCTCTCAAATCTTTTAGGTCACTTTCTTTCATTAATCTTGGGCGAATTGCTCCATGTGGGCAAGAAAAACTACACATATTGCATTGTAGACACTTTTCACTATCCCAACGTGGCAACATTTCGGCAATACCACGTTTTTCGTACTTGCTTGTACCAGTTGGCACATATCCGTCAGCAGCAAAAGCACTTACAGGCAAAGTGTCGCCTTTTAGGTCGTTGATAGGTTTGATAAAAGTATCATAATATTTGCAACCTGTTGAACATTTGCTACACTTGTCTTGCGCGTTTGCCCAACTAGTAGGTATATCCAATTTTTGAAGTAATGCATCTGCCTGGTCGATTGCTTGATAATTGATATTTACAATGCGTTCGCCTTTGCTGCCATAATTTTTCTTGGCATAATATTTCATTTCTTCTTTTGCCTTTTCGTATGGCAAAATATTTGTAATTTTGAAAAATGCTGATTGCATTATTAGGTTGATTTTGTTTCCAAGTCCTAGTTTTCGTGCAATGGCATAGGCATCAATAGTGTATACACTGATTTTGTTATTGGCAATATAATTTTTAATTGCCGCAGGTATGATGTTTTCAAGTTCATCAATTGTATGACCTGTATTTATTAGCAGTGCCCCACCTTTTTTAAGTCCAGCCACTACATTGTATTTTGCAAGATAAATATCTTTATGTACAGCGACAAAATCACACGTGTCAAGTAGATATGGTGCAAGAATGTTTTTCTTTCCAAATCTCAAATGGCAAATTGTTGTATTGCCACTTTTTTTGCTGTCATATTCAAAGTATGCTTGCGCATTGTAGTCAGTGTTGTTACCAATGATTTTGATACTGCTTTTGTTTGCACTGACTGTACCGTCTCCACCAAATCCAAAGAATTTGCATGTGGTTACTTTGTCATCTAGATAGAAAGTGTTGTCGACTGTCAAACTATTATTTGTTACATCATCTGTAATTCCAACAGAAAACATATCTTTTGAAGTCTTGCTTGCAAGATTGTCAAAAACTGCTTTTGCCTGTGCAGGTGTATAATCCTTTCCACCAAGGCCATATCTACCACCTATGATTTTGACTTTCCAACCACTAGTATATAGTGCAGAGACGATATCCTTATATAGTGGTTCTCCGCCTGCACCACTTTCCTTTGTTCTATCTAGCACACATATTCTTTTTGTAGTGTCTGGCAGCGCGTCAATCAAATGTTTTGCACTAAAAGGACGATACAATCTAACAGCAACGACACCTAAATGGCGTCCTTCTTTTTTATTGAGATATTCGGCAACCATACGAGTTGTCTCAACACCGCTACACATCATAATAACAACGTCAGTGGCATTTTTGTCACCGTAATAGTCAAAAAGGTGGTACTTCCTGCCAATAACTTTGCCCACATTGTCCATTATTTGTTGCACAGTGTCTGGTACTTTTTCATAATATTTATTTGCTGCTTCTCTATTTTGGAAGAATATGTCAGGGTTTTGTGAAGTGCCTTGCATATGTGGATGTGCACTTGTAAGGCATCTGTCTTTGAATTGTTTTATCTTATCAAAAGGAACAAAAGATTTGACTGTTTTTTCATCAATTGCTTCGATTGTATTGATTTCATGGCTTGTTCTAAATCCGTCAAAGAAATGTAGGAATGGCACGCTTGTTTCTAGTGCAGACAAGTGTGCAATAAGTGCCATGTCTTGTGCTTCTTGTACGCTGCTTGAAGCCAGCATTGCAAATCCTGTTTGTCTAACTGCCATGACGTCGCTGTGGTCACCAAATATTGAGAGTGCATGTGTTGCAAGACTGCGTGCAGATACGTGCATAACACAAGGAAGCAATTCACCGGCAATCTTATACATATTTGGAATCATCAGCAGCAATCCTTGGCTTGCAGTAAATGTTGTGGCAAGGCTTCCACCAACTAGTGCTCCATGCAGTGCACCACTTGCACCACCTTCGCTCTGCATTTCAACAATTTTTAGCACGTTTCCAAAAATGTTTTTGTCGCCATTACTTGCCTTTTGGTCACACATTTCTGCCATTGGACTTGATGGTGTTATAGGGTATATCATTGCGCTTTCACTTAGCATATATGCAATATTTGCACATGCTGTATTTCCGTCAACTGTTATTTTTGTCATTGGATTTGCTCCTTATAATATTACTACGTTTCTAGTATACGAAATATTGTTGTTTTAAGTCAAATGATAATATTATTTTGTAATATATGGTATTCAATCAATTTTGTTTTTTGGTTTTGGTTTGATATAATCAAAAGTAGGAGAAAAGTATGCGTAGGATAAAAATAATTGTTTCTTATGATGGGACAAATTATTGTGGTTGGCAAGTACAAAAAAATGGCAACACAATTCAACAAGAGTTAGAGAGTGCATTATATAGACTCTTAAAAGAAAAAGTATCTGTCATAGGTTCGGGCAGAACAGATAGTGGTGTGTCAGCATTGGGGCAAGTGGCACATTTTGATACCAACAACGATACTATCAAAGACACAAAATTTGCAAAAGCATTGAATGCACAATTGCCAGATGATATAAGAGTATTAAGTTCTACCATTGTGTCAAATAATTTTCATGCTCAACATAGCGCAAAGGAAAAAACATATCATTACAATTTTTATTTAAGTGATGTAGATATACCTTATTTTGAAAAAATTGCAACTAGATTTTCAAATCAAGTTGATATACTAGAACTAAATAAAATTGCAAAAGAATTTGTTGGCACGCACGATTTTGGAGCATACTGTTCGTCGGGCAGTAGTGTGACGGATACTGTAAGAACAATATATGATTGTTCAATTTCGCAAAATGACAGGTTATTCACACTCTCTATTACTGGAAATGGTTTTTTGTATAACATGGTAAGGATTATTATGGGTACAATTATTGATATTGCTTGTGGCAAAAAAAATATTAGTATAATAAAGCAATCGTTTGAAAATAAAAAGCGCACACTGTTAGGTAAGACTGCAAAGGCAAATGGACTTGTGTTATATAGTGTTCGCTATGATAAATAAAATTTGTGTAAGTTGTTTCAATTATTGACTAAAATGCGTCTATAATGTTATTATATTATAAGTAAAATAATTATTTGTGTGCAATATACACAATAAATGGAGAAAGTATGAAGATATTTTTAAGATTTTTGGTAACAATTATTATACTGGCTGGAATAGGTGTTGGGGTATGGGCTTTGTTTTTTAGAAAAAGTGATTCTCAACAAGTATTTGATGCTTTGATTGATTATCAAAATTTTGAAGAAGAAACAAATTTATTCGACAAGATTACTTATATCAATCCTTCAAAATCAGCACCAGATGGGGCAAGCTTAGGTGATTATCAATTCTTAAACGAAGGCGAGTTCAATGATATTACCAAATTGATTCTGGGTGAGGATAATTCATCAGGAGATGATTTTTATGGATATATGGGCACAGCAAGGACTGGGACTGCAATTAAATATTATTCTATATATTCATCTCAACAATTTATAATCAACAATTTTACAAAGTACACTCAATTTGGTGGCGATGTCAGCAACAAGAGTATAAACAAAGTAACAGATGCAATAAATGGTTTGAAAAATGATATAAACAAAACTGTTGATCACATTGCAGAATTGGTTGATTTGCAAAACAAAATTGTTTCAAATATGGGGTCAAATTTTGATGCCAACAAAGCAGTTTTGTTAGATTACTACAAAACACTTTGTACAAATGTAGAAAATGTCATAAAAGGTCAATATACACTTGCTAATAATCTAAAATCGTTTGTTATAGAAAACATAATGAACAATAGCATGGACAATGACACAAAAACAATATTGGTTGATTGTATTGTTAGAGCAAATGAACAAGTAATAAATTCTGCTGAATATGCTGACAAAGTTGCTTACATTAAAGACAGTTCAAAAATTTATGAAACAGCAATAAATGCTATTAATAATAACTATTTGACTTCAACAGATGCGCAAGAATTTGTCAGTGCATATGAATATCTATTGGAAAATGACACAAATGGACTTAATAATTTATTCAAAATAAAAGGTGAAAAAGATGCTGTTGCAAGTGCTGATGCCACAAACACAGAACTTTTGACAAAGCATCAAATTTCTCAAACTAGTTTTGAATATGTCAAGACAATTTTGACGTACTTTGGTTTTGGAGGTTAATATGACATTAAAGAAAATATTAAGTTATATATTTATAATTCCAATGTTTATGGCAGTTGCACTTGTTGCTCTTTCTGGTTGTGAAGAGGATAGGTCAATTGATGAGGTGCAGTCACTTTATAACCAAATGGTTCAAAGTTATAATGTTGGTGATAGTAATGAGATGTTTACTGATGGTGATTTTGATATCAAATATGATATTGATTATATGAACCAATCACGTTCTCAATTGCTTTCAAGTGCGTTAAGTGACGGACTCAAAATTAGTTACATTCAAATAAATTCTTTGTATAACAATGTCTTAAAATTATCGAACGCTTTTTACGAAAATTTTAGTGATTACATCTATGACAATCAAGATTTGAATTTAGATAGCAAAAAAGTGACAGTACTATATAATAGATTGGTCAATCTAAACAAAGAAGCAACTCTATTTTATGAGGCAAAAAGCAATCTAGAAGATATTGCTATCAATATGGACTCTGCCACATCAAACACTTTTGAGAATCGTCTTAAAAAATTTAATTATTCTTATGGCAATTTGATAACGAAAAATTTAGAATTTGTTAGTGCCTTTGAAGATTTGTTTAATGATGTGTATGTCGCCGATAGCAGCATTTTGGATATGCAAGACGGCACTGTTGACAAACAATTTTACATCAACTCTTTGCTTTGCAAAGGATATTTGAGATATTCACAATTGATTTATAACGAAATTATCGAACCAAATATGAGAAATAATGCTTGTGATACAAAGTCATTACAATTCGTTAGTGCAGATATGTTGAGTACTTACAATAATTATATCACTGGCATATCAAATTGGGACAATTCTACAATGTCATTATTTAGTGGTGACAATGTTGATTTGTTTGACCAGACAACAACGACATCGCTTCAAGTTGATTATGCAAAGAGACTTGCGTATTCCATTGATATGTTTGATAAATATTACGTATTTTATTCACAATCAATCGACTCACTAGATTATCAAGAACTAAAAGATTATAGATTGAAAAGTGTAGTCGAAAACAATCAAGAAGTATATACCAACTATATTGATACATTAACCACTGTTGACAATGCCAATTTAGAGATTGTAAATGACTTTTTGGGCAATCAAGCTGCTGGAATGTTTCAATTACTATTACTATTAGCATAAAGCGTGGCGTATGCCACTCTTTTTGAGGGGACAATATGAATAACAATTATGAAAAAATAGCTGATTTATTATTTCCAAATATTGATAAAACACCTGAATACTATGAAAAACTATATCCTGCAAGACATTTACAAAAGGGTGCAGAAGTAACAAGATTTGCGCCTTCTCCTACTGGATATGTGCATATGGGGAGTTTACTCACTGCTTTTTATGATTATATGTTTGCAAAGCAGAGTGTTGGGGTGTTTTTCTTGCGTATCGAAGACACAGATTTAGAGCGTACTGTTGAAAAAGGTGTAGAAGGGATAATATCTGATTTGGCTCAATACGAAATAAATGCTGATGAAGGTGTCGACAAAGATAAAAATAGTGTAGGAATGTACGGGCCATATATTCAGACTCAAAGAAAGGAAATATATTTGACTTATGCAAAAGATTTGGTTCGTCGTGGACTTGCTTATCCATGCTTTTGTACCAAAGAAGAAATTGACGAAATAAGACACGAACAAGAAAAAAATAATGAATGTCAAATAGGTTATTATGGTAAATATGCAAAATGTAGAGATTTGTCATATGAAGAAATCAAGAAAAATATTGAAGCTCAAAAGCCATTTGTCATTAGACTAAAATCAACAGCAAAAGTTGGAGATAGAGTCAAATTTGTTGATAAAGTACGTGGCGAAATAGAAATGAGCGATAGCATAAATGATGTTGTCATACTAAAAAGTGGGACAATGTTGCCACCATACAATTTTGCACATGCAATAGATGACCACTTGATGCACACAACAACAGTTATTAGAAGCAATGAATGGCTCAATAGTGTGCCTGAACACATTCAAATATTTAAGGCATTAGGATTTGAGCAACCCGAATATGCACACGTTGCATTCGTTCAAAGAATTGACCCAGAAACTGGTACAAAAAGAAAGATTAGCAAACGCAAAGACCCAGAAACAGCTATTAGTTATATGGTAGAAGCTGGATATCCAGCAAAGAGTGTGCACGAATATTTGTTTACACTTGCTAATACTAATTTTGAGGATTGGAGAATACAAAATCCAAAAGCCGATATGATGGATTTTCGTTTGACTTATGACAAAATAAGTTTGTCAGGAGCATTGTTTGATTTGGATAAATTTAATGATGTTTCAAAACGTGTTATTGCCAATATGACAGCAGAAGAAGTGTACGACAAACTAGTTTCATGGGCTAGCGTATATGACAAAAAATGGGCAGAACTCTTGTCTAATGACAAGGATTATGCAATCAAATTTTTGTCTATCGATAGATATATCCAAAATCCTAGAAAAGATATTGCAAAATGGAGCGATACAAAGGATTTGTATGGATATTTTTATGATGAATTGTTTGATAAAAAATATGAACTTGATGAGACTTTTGAAAAAGATACATTATCAAAGATATTTGCTGATTATATCAATTCTTATGATGAAAATGACGACAAAAACGTTTGGTTTGACAAAATAAAACAAATAGGCGAGAGATATGGATTTGTCGCACAAGTAAAAGAGTATAAGAAAAATCCAACTGCATATAAGGGACATTGTGGTCACGTCTGCAATTTTATAAGAGTGGCTTTGACGGGCAAAAGGACAAGTCCTGACTTGTATGAAATATGTAAATTGTTTGGTAAAGAAAAAATGGCAAAAAGATTGAATGATTTTGTTGAAACACTCTAATTAATATTTTTGACAACAAAAAAAGGTAGTTAATGAAACTACCTTTTTTATGTGGATTAGTCAATCCAAAGTACTCTACCGGATAGTAGAATGGTGATAATATCTAGTATCCATAAAATTGTAGGACAGAGTACCAACATCAAAATACCTAGGACAATGCCTAAAACATTTTTGTGGTGGATACTTCTACAGAGACGATAGAAACCCCAAAGAATATCTAATACAGGGAGTGCAAAGATAACTTTGACTAATAGTGGTAATCTATCAAATGCCTTAATAATGCTATTCATAATCCCTCCTATTTATATTTATATTATATTACGTAAAAAATATTACTGCAATGTTTTTGAAAAATGTTTTTCAAATAATTATTTTTAGTATTATGTATAATTTTGATAAAACAATTCAAATTAATTATCTATATCCATTTCAGTTTCACAATTTTTCTGTAATTTCAAGCGATTTTCGTGCAATAAAACTGTATTTTCCATAAGACAGGCAACTGTCAGTGGTCCAACGCCACCAGGCACAGGAGTGATGTAGGAACAAGAGTCTTTTACATTATCAAAATCCACGTCACCAACAAGTCCATCTTCTGTTCTATTTATGCCCACATCAACAACAAACGCACCATTTTTTATGTAATCTTTTGTAATCATTTTTGATTTGCCAACTGCAACTACCAATACATCTGCTTTTTGACATTTGTCTTTTAAGTTTTGTGTGTGGCTATGACATGCTGTAACCGTTGCATTTTTGCCTTGCAGAAGGGTAGCAACACTTTTTCCAACAAGCAAACTACGGCCGACCACAACGACATCTTTGCCGTCAAGATTATAGTTTTCGTTTTCAATTATTTTTATAATACCGGTTGATGTGCATGGTGCTATTAGATGTTCGCCAGAATACATTTTGCCCAAGTTTTGATATGTGAGACAATCCACGTCTTTTTCAGGGGATATAGTATTTATAATCTCATTTCTATATTTATCTAGTTCTTTTGGCAAAGGTAATTGAACTAGAATGCCAGAAACATTATCATCATTATTTAGCTTTTGCAAAAAATCAATCAAATAATTCTTGGATGTGTCCTCAGGTAATTGATATATTTGAGAGCCAATACCACATTCCTCACACGCTCTTCTTTTTGAATTGACATACACTTTGCTTGCTTTGTCTTCTCCAACAATAATACATACAAGACAAGGTGCTTTTTTGACCTTTGCAATGTAATTTTCAAAAATGTGTTTTTTAACATCATTTTTGATTTTTTGTGCTAATGCTTTACCATCAATAATTTTCATAATAATTCTCCATAACTATATATTATCACAAATAGCACGCATTGTTTATTATATTTATATGAAAACAACAAGATTGTAAAATATGACAATTATATTGTCTTAATTTTTAGTATTACAACACCATATTTTTTCTCATCATTTTTTGAATAAATGCGTCTATATGTCGCAACCATTTCTTTTTTTGTTGACTTAGAAAAGCCTAATTTATTTTTGTCTAATTGTTTTGCCATATCATCAAAATTATCAAAATAATATTTGTCTAGTAGGACTGAGTATATTTTATCTTTTCGCTCTGGTTCTTTATAAAAAATTATAGTATCTCCAATTTGCATATTTTTTCTTTTTTTGTCATTGAGTCTACCTTCTAATATTTTTTCGCCACTTTTTATCATGTCAAAATATTGTGGTAGCAAATTCATTTTGTGTGTCTTATTATTTATTTTTCTAATTGTCCAATTACACCTCAAATTTTTTCTATTGTTCGTTTCCCAATAAGAATAGCCTATAAATTGTTGTGCAAATTTATTCCAAAATTTTACTGCAACAATATTGTTTTTTGTTGTAGAAAAATCAAATTGACCATAAAAAAGGTCAACTATACTTTGTGCAAACCACATTGCATTATTATCTCGTCTATATTCTGGTAAAACATAAAATTCTGCAATTTCTAATTCGTTATGACTTATTTGCCTTACTAATGAAAATCCAGCAATTTTATCATTTACAAAAAAGTAAAATGGATATCTACCATATTCATCCCAATAGCATTCAAACCATTGGTAAATAGGATTGTTGTTTTTGTCAAATTTGATAGTATTATCATATTGTGACAATTCTTTTAGATAATCGTTTAACAATTTTCTTACATTTGCCATTTGTGATAATGGCGCAATTTGTATTTTTCTCATTTGGTGCTCCTTAATAATTTATTTTGATGCTAATTCTACCCATGAAGCGATATGATGAATTGCAATGCCAAAATTTTTGGGTATCATATTAGAAAGTAATGAAAGTTCGTTTAGCATATACTGGTTGCCTTCTTCTAAAAAAGTTGTTGTATCTCCACTATCGTTGGTATTTACTCCCAATATTATTTGTCTATTTGTTTTGATTGCATATGCAATTTCATCTTGCGCAAAATTATATATTTCTTCTGCACTGTCTCTATAACTCATAAGTGTTATTCGATTTGCATTATCAAAAATATGCTCGTATGCCTTTTTGCTTTGGTCATTATATGTAATTATATCATCAAGCCAACAAGGCAAGTCGTATTCAACAAATATTTTTGGGTATGATTGTTTTATTTTGTAGGTAAGACGAACAAATAGTGTCAACAATTCGTTTCTTCTATTTTCAAATTCAGGGTGTTGATGGGGTTCAATATCAAAGTGAATACCTGCAAACAAATTGTTATGAGTATTTTGAAAATCAATGTATTCTTTTATTTTTACATCTAGTGCATCATAGTCTTCTATCCATTCATGTTTGCCAGCAAGCCAATAAACTTTTATATTATATTTGTTTGCTTTTTCAATAAATGATACATTTTTATCACTAAAAGATGAGGTGTAATAATATATTTCTGTTACATTGTTATCATGAGCAAAATCAAGGTATGACTCGTCTAGTCTATTATCCCACCACCATACACCTAAACTTGATTTTGTAAGATTCTTTGGAATAATTTGAATGATAAAAATTGCTATAAGAGATAGCGCTAATATTAAAATAAAAATGATATATAAAACTTTTTGTTTCATATTTTAGTATATCATATGTATTATAATATACCAATACTTTGTGGTGGTCATATTGTGAATAGTAATAATAAAAAGATAATGCAGTCAAATTATGCATTATCTTTTTTATATAACAAAATATTATTGTTTGCTTGAATTTATTGTTTGTTTGCAATCTTTGCATATACCATATAAAATGACGTCTTGCATTGATATGTTGAAATCATTGATTAATTTAGTTAGTTTCTCGTCATTATCAAAATTTTTATCAAAAATGCGATTGCAATTATTACAAACCAAATGAATATGATTTTTTCTTACAAAATCAAAGTGCGCAACATTATCTTTTGTTACAATTTTGCAGACTAATCCTTCTTTTACCAAATTGTTCAATATTCTATATATACTGACTTTTCCAATTTCAATTCCTTGTTTTTTTGCATCATCATATAATTTTTGAGATGATGGATGGTCATATCTATTTTTGAGATTGTTAAGAACAAACTCTTTTTGTTTTGTATTTCTAGTAACCATTATTTTGATTTTGTTTGTCCTTTTTCTTTTCTGAAACACATAAACCAATCAAGGCAATATTGTTCATCCGTTTGATTTTCGACCCTTTCTTTTGCTGTTCCACAAGAACCAGCAGTAGGGACTATGACGTCATCACCTGGTCTCCAATCAGCAGGCGTTGCAACACTGTCTTTGTCAGCTTTTTGTAGTGCAAGAATAATTCTTTTTATCTCATCAAAGTTTCTACCAGTTGAAAGTGGATAGTATAATATAGTTCTAATAATTCCTTTTGGGTCAATGATAAATACGGCTCTAACTGCTTGAGTATTTGAAGAATTTGGTTGAATCATACCATATTTGTTTGCGACTTCCATTCTAATGTCTTCGATAAGTGGAAATTTGACCTCGATATGTTTTTTGTCTTTCCATTCAAGTTCTTGAATTTTTCTAAGCCATGCAATGTGTGAATATATTGAATCAACAGATAATCCAACGAGTTCAGTATTCAGTGCTTGAAATTCTTTCATCATTGAACCAAAAGTCATAAATTCTGTTGTGCAAACTGGTGTAAAATCTGCTGGGTGTGAAAATAAAATAACCCATTTACCTTTGTAATCGGCAGGAAAGTTGATTTCCCCTTGTGTTGTATTTGCCACAAAACTTGGTGCTTCGTCACCGATTAAAGACATTCTTTTGACTTCTAAATTATTGTTTTCCATAATAAATCTCCTTAAAATTTATGTGAAACGCTTTCTTATTGAAAATCATTTCCAATAAGAGTGTATCAAATACAAGCACAATTTGCAAACAAATATAATAACTTTTTGAGTAATTTTATTATGATTATGCTCTCGTTTGATTGTATAATAATCAAAAGGGGTGAGGTATGAAAAAATTAGTCGCATATTTTAGTGCAACTGGCACAACA
The DNA here is from genome assembly GCA_944383385.1 of uncultured Clostridia bacterium. Taxonomy (GTDB): domain Bacteria; phylum Bacillota; class Clostridia; order Christensenellales; family UBA1242; genus CALWPI01. Next base: position 989 of record CALWPI010000011.1, on the reverse strand, counting down.
AAAAAAGTAGCAGAGAAGATTGCGAAAGTATATGGCGCTGACTTATTTGAAATTGAACCAGTTGAACCATATACAGATGAAGATTTAGATTGGACAAATAAAAGTAGTCGTTCGTCAGTAGAAATGCAAGATATGGATTCTAGACCTCAGGTAAAAAACAAAATAACTAATTTTGAAGACTATGATGTTGTATTTCTAGGTTTTCCTATTTGGTGGTATGTTGCACCAACTATTATAAACACATTTTTAGAACAATATAATTGGCAAGGGAAGACCATTATCACATTTGCCACATCGGGCAGTTCTCAAATGGGAAAAACAAATGACAGACTCAAAGGCTCTTGCCAGGGCGCTAATCTAATAGAAGGGGAGAGATTGCCTTCTTTTGTAACAGAACAAGAAATATATAAAAGACTATCAAAATTTTAATAAGAAGTGGAGCAAATATTATGATAACTTTGAAAGCAGGCTGTTTTTTAGTAGACGTAAAATCAAAAAAACTTGCAATTGTGTATAGAGAAAAACTAAACGATTATTCTTTTCCAAAAGGGCATGTAGAAAATGGAGAAGATGTCAAGACAACGGCAATTAGAGAAGTGGCAGAAGAAACAAAACGATGTGCACTTATTCTTGATAATTACGAACCAATCATTGATGAATATCTTTCATCTAGTGGCAAACATTGTGTTTGTCATATGTTTTTTGCCATTGATGGTGGGCCAAGTGATAATAAAAGCACAGACACACACAAGGTTATTTGGACAGACATAGACAAAGTCGAAGAAATTTTGTCTTATCAAGACCTGAAAGATATATGGCAAAATGCAAAACCTACAATTTTAGATATTTTAAGTAAAAATATTCAATAAAACAACATATCAAAAATTTATAATAATTGAACACTTTTAAATTATTTGTACAATGAAATATTTTTTGTTATAATGTTAGTATTAGGAGGGGATATGAACGATTTATTACGAAATTTGATT
>CALWPI010000010.1 GCA_944383385.1 uncultured Clostridia bacterium | reverse complement strand
ACTTCTTTGTTTTTTTGTTCGAGTTCAATAATGTGGCTGATAATATCAATTGTCATTTCTTTTGTACTATTTTTAACGACATAATTATAATTGAACATTTGCTTTTGTTCTTTTTTATATTGTTTCAATCTATTTACATACTCTTTCTCGCCACGACCGATTAGTCTTTCTTTGAGCACATTTTTGCTTTCTGTCAAAAATATTGTGACTATCCTATATTTATTAGCCAATTTGTCAAGTGATTGTTTGACCCCACCGACAGTCAGGTCTTTTATAACAGTGTCATGTGTTTTGAATCCTTCGTCAATACTGTCCTTGCAATGCCCATAATAATTACCATTAAACTCATCAAATTCAATTATTTTATTGTCAGCAATAAGTTTTTTGAACTCATCTTTACCAACAAAATGATATTGTTTGTCCACCTCTTCAAATTCTCTTTTTGTTCTTGTTGTATAACTGACAAGGAATTTGACATTGTCCATTTTTTCAGTTACATGATTGATGATAGTGTTTTTCCCCACCCCACTACTTCCTGATACATAGACCACAATTTTTGACATACAATATCCCCCAAGCACATTATAATGTATGTTTATTATTACATAAAAAACCCTATATTGCAAGTTTTTATCAACAATTTATCTATTTTTCTTTTTTTTATACTAATATGGAAAATTGAGTTTGAATTCTTTTGTCCTTGTTTTTGAAAAAACATTATATTTGCTACCAAATTGACGCAGATAATCATTAGTAAGATTACTTATATGTTCTTCATATTTTGCTTGGTACTTATCTAATAGATTTTGTTTTTGAGTACTGTAATCTTCTAATAAATAATCTTTGTCAATATAGTACATTATATCCAACAAATCTTGCTCTGATTTGGTTTTTAGTTTTTCAAAAGTCCAATCACTTTTGTCTAAAATACTAGTTATCAATGAATATTTGTCTGGGCTTAATGATTCTTTTCTTGCTTGTTTAAGAAGTGTTTGGTCCGTTTCATTTTCAATAATGACGCAGAATATCCCATTGTCTAACATAAAATTATTGATTGTTCTATATACATTTAGTTCAAGTGCATTTGTAAGTCCAGAAACAACAGTCATTTTGACTGCGTTATTTCCTTCTTCTGTTGCATCTACATCAATAAAATTGAGCATACAACTCTGTTCTAACACACTTACAACGGCGTCTTCTACTTTGCTGCCAATAATATCACAATTAGACAATAAAATCTTTGCCTTTTCGTTTTGTGGATATGTTGCAATGACATTATGTTTTTTGTCCAAAATCATTTCTACATCTGCCTGTGTATTGATAGCAACATAATGATAGTCACCATTTTTCATGCCCGACATAGCAATACCAAAAGCAACCCCACATGCAATTAAAATGACTAGTCCCACAATTACTAAATTGATATGTTTTTTTATATACTTCATGCTCCACCCAATAATATTATTATTTTGCCTATAATTTGGGTTTTGATACAAAAAAGCCGACATTAGTCGACTTTTATTATTTTTTCAATATCTTTCTCATAAGTGGTACAAATCCAAATATCACAAGCAAGAATAGTGCTAGTAATATAAATGTGAGTAACAAATTTGGTATATATGGATTGAGTGACAATGTGAGTGGTATCGAATATAGTCTACTTTCAACTCCATTTTCAACAGTTTTTAATGTAACATTCAATTTGCCTGCTTGATTTACTTCAAATTGTCCAGTCTCATCTAGCAAATTCCATTCACCTGTACCAATTCGATAATAAATTTCTTTTCCTTCAAAATCAAGAACTTTGATTGTTGGTCGACCAGTAATTGTGTCTTTGTATGTCTCATATTCTTTGTCTTTCCATACAATGACAGCCTTTGGTGTATCTGGTATAAATGAAAATTCAAGTGTACCATATTTTTCTAAATATTCTCCACTACCACTCAAATATTTTGCTGTATATTTACCAACAGGCAAATTTATCTTTGTATCTGTTGTAATTGGCTCGCCATAAGGTTGGCCTAAACTGTCGTAAATTTGGAATTTGTAGTCTAGATTATAAAATCCAAAATACTGAATACCTTCTGTTTTTTCAAATTTTTGGCCATTTAGATTTTGTGCGCCCAGTTCGTATTTTACATTACCAATGTTTGATGCATTGAAACTTGTATTATTGTTTAGCAAATTGATATTATAACTAACACCGTTTGTGCTATTGACAGTAATATTTTCTATGCTTTCAATATCATTTGAAGACAAATCAATATTGTATTGTCCAACATATGTTAGTGGCGATAAATCAATGCTTGTTAGATTGTTATTTGACAAATCAATATCTTTGAGCAAAGTATTCTCTGCAATAAAATTGATAGATTCTATTTTGCAATCATTTAGTACAATTTTTTCTAAATTAGCAAAAGTAATAAGTCCAAGTTCAAGTGATTCGAATTTGTATCCACTAATATCCAAGATTTTTATGTCACTCATATCAAAATATGCAAGTCCTGACAACAATAGTGGATAATCGCTATCTTTACTAACGCCTGCATTTTCTAATAAATAAGACAAATCAAGTACTCCATCATTCCCTTGATATTTAGAACTCATTCTTCTTGTAAGACCATTGCTTGTCATATATTCATTAGTAAAATAATCTGTTGTTATATATGGTGGAATAATGCCAGTATAAGCCCTGCACAACGCATTATATACATCATTATCTCCTACTGTTGCCGCTGTGACTACGGAAGACGTGTTGTCTGCAAAAAGCGTTGTCGTGTTATTCACTGTTGTTTCTCGCACACAAAAGCCTGGCAAAAGAAACATTGCAAATGCAAGTAAACAAAATAATCCATATCTAAAAATTGCTTTACTTTTCATATTTTCTCCATAGTATATTATGAGTAAAAATCTAAATAATCATTACACATATAAGTGTACAATTTATTTCACATTTTTGTCAAACATAAAAAAAGCATCAAATTGATGCTTTACTTTTTCTTTTTTGTTCCATTTGGGTCATAGAACTCAAAACTGGACATAATTGATTCCAAATCTTCTTTTGGATTGAGTGCTTCTTTTAGGTCAAAACCTGACTCGTTTGGCTCTGGATATGCAAAATCTAGTTGTTTCTTTCTAGGTGCAAAGTTTTTTGCATATGCATTATTATTATCTTCAATATCACTATCCAAATAACTTTGTGCCATGGTGTGACCGATTGCCATTTTGCGCGTCAAATTTTGTAGCCTGCCACCAATACTTTTGAGCCTATCATTTTCTTTATTATGTTCTCGCAGAATTTTGTCCATATCTGCTTGTTCATAATGTTTTGTAGGACTGACCACTTCGACTACGTCATCTAATTTGCCGTGATTAACTATCAAATCCATTTTGTTTAGCAAATTTCTAATATAATTGTTACCAATTTCTTTGAGTTCTTTTCTATACTGCAATGAATTTGGATATTTTTGTTCAAGGCTGTCAATATTTGCTTTTATCTGTTTCAAATCTTTTGCAAAATTGCGTTTTTCATTATTGTCTGCATTTTGCATACTAGTTAGCAAATTTTCACAACGAGTATATGTTTCTTTGATTTTTGCGAGTTCGTCAATACACTGGCTTTTTGTATTTCTCTCGATTTCTTCTGCTTTTTCAATAGCCATAATAAAAGCTTTGGATATCTGTCTTTCCTGCAACTGATAACCACTTAAAATACTTGTAAGACTGTTGACTTGACTGTCTTTTGCAATCAACTGGTCTTTTAGGTGAGATATTCTTGTCTCATATCTTTTTGTCAAAGCAATGATATAATTTTCGACTTGTTGGATATTATAGCCATTTTTTTCTAAATCAAATTTTGCCATTTTTCACCTTTTCAATTCTATATTTGCTTATTAATTTTATGGTGAGCATTACAACAACAATCCATGTCATTATTATAATAATTTGCCACCAAACATTAATAATATTTGCCGTATATAATGAGCATGGCACTATGATTGGTGCGAATACGAATGCAGATATTAGCCCACGCTTGTCCATATATATAATATACAACAAAATACCACTAATTGTCACTATTATTGTACTAATAGTTCCAATCCACCTCAAATCAATATTTCTGCCCATTTCAATAACTGCAACAAAACTAATCAAAAGTAAAACGCAGGCAAACCACATAGTGCTTTTGCTATGATAAAGAATTGCACGAGCAATCAAAATGATAGACAATCCCAAAATAAGTATTGCAAACCATGACTGTTTTATATTATAAACATTCAAAAAATGCAATAACAAAATTGTGGTAACTATTAAAATTGTTACAATCAAAACAATGAGTTTATACTGATTCTTTCTTTTCATCAATTTTCTTCCTATTCAATATTATTATTGTAATAAGAGCGATAATTGATACTACTAAAATTATTCCTGACAAAAGTTGTGATACACGAACATTGCTACCAAACAAATTCATATACAAACTGTCTGTTCTAAAACCTTCAACAATCAATCTTTCTAGACCATATACTATGCCATATGAACACAAACAAATTCCCCTTTGTTTGACTTTGGCAAGAATAATCAAAAGAATGACACAACCAACCAAACACCACATACTTTCAATAAAAAATGTTGCCAAATGCCATTGTCCAGATTCTTCAATATAAACTGCAAATGGGAAAAATTGCCATGCTTTGTTAGTTATTTCAAAGCCATATGCTTCTTGATTTATAAAATTGCCCCATCTACCAATTGCCTGTCCCAAGATAAGACATGGAGCAAGAGTGTCTAGTGAGTCCAAAAAGTTTTGTTTGTGAACAGCACAAGCAATAGCAACTGCAATAATGCCTGCAATGACTCCACCATAGATTGCAAGTCCACCATTCCATACTGCTATCCAATCGTAAAACGTTTTATAGTTTTCTAGTCTAAACAATATGTAATATAATCTTGCACCAATGATAGCCATTGGAAATACCCATAAGATGAGCGAAAATGGAAATTCGTCATTGATGTTTCTTATCTTGGATGTGATAGTAAATAGTCCCAATCCAATAATAAAACCAGAACCAACAAGAACTCCATACCAACTGACATCTATCCACAATCTATCAGCCACAAGCAATATTGCAATAACTGCTATATATAATACTGAATAAATAAAAACTTTTTGGATATCAACATCATATCCAAAAATCTTTTTGTTATATTTACTTATTTTCTTTTCTTTGTTTGCGTTATCTTTTTTCATTACTTAAACATTATATTCAACTTTGCTTTTATAGTCAAACAATGAATATATTACTTTTATTTTGTTTCTACAAATTTTGCAAAAAATGCAAAAAAAAGGTCGCATAAGCGACCCTTTTGACTAATTATCTTCTCTTTCGTTCTCTTTATTGTTCAATACTCTATCTTGTCTTTCATCTTCCATACGTCTATTTACTTCTTGAACTGTTTTTGCAGGCAAATCTTTTTCAAGTTTTCTCATTTCTCTCAAATAATATTCGTCTGCTCCTTTTACTCTCTTACGATTTTGGAAAATTTCTCTCATTTGCACATAAGTGTTTCGTTTTTCATCTTCTCTAAAATTATAGAATTTTTCAAATTCGGTTTTATTATTTTCAACTATGCTCTCTAAACGTTCTTTTGCGACCTTGTCAACTGCGTCTAATTGTTTCTTATTTGACAATTCTCTAAGAGTATCAAATAGTTTCTCACTAGTTTCAGCAATAAATTGTGTTGATGTGGCAGAAACTATCATTTCATCCATAATTTTATTTGTAGCATCTACAATAGTATTCATCTTATTCAAAAGTTCATTTCTTTTACGGAATTTTCTACCTTGCTTGTTACTCATACCGTTGATTGCTGTTTCGATGCCGTTTCTATCATTTTGCATTCCAACTTGTGCGTTGCCCATACCATTCAATGAGACTTGCAATGATACACCAGCACTCTTGATATTAAATGGTTTTAACAACAATCTTCCAAATCTTCCAGCATTATTTAGGAGTTTTGGTTCGGTCACAAAATTTTTACTTTCAAGATTAATTCTCTTGTTTTTCAACATAACATGAATTTTTTTGAGGTCTTTATTTGCACCGGTTTTCAAGTATTTTTCAACATTATCCTTTTCATACATTTGTTGAATGTGATTAGTTATTTGGTCAAGTTTTTCAACTGCTTTTTCCCTGTGTGAAGCAAATAATAATCTGCTCTCATGTGTAAAATCTGCTTTTTTTCTAGATACATTACCCACTGTCCAACTAAGAGCAATACCTGTTGCACCTGCAGCTGCACCAATACCAACAACATCACGAAGCACACTAAATCCTGAATAGTCAACTGTTGAAAGACCAATAGCTGTAAATGCTGCAAATCCTAATATTCCAGCAACAATTCCTGGATGTCTTTTGAATAAGCCACCGATTTTGCCAGCAACAATTCTTCTATTTTTACCTTTGCCACCTTTACTATATGTGACTGGGTCAACCAAACTCAAATATTCCAAATCTTTATTTTGTTCATTGACTGATTGATTATATACTTGCGCTTTTGTTATATCCTCTTGTGTAATTCTAAAAACATCCAATTTTTTGACATCATCTCGTGTTAATTTGCCAGCAACAATTTTGTCATAGATGTCTTTTTGAAGATTTTTGACATCTTCCATATTTTTTCTACTCATTCTTTTGTGGTTATAGTCTTCACCAAAAATATGTTTTTCTATTGTGCTATTCTCATCAACATTATCAATGATTTCATACTCTGTTTTTGTTAAAGGATATCTAACATCTTTTTCATCTTTTTCATCAATCAATACAAAATTAGGCTCATAATTTTTAATATTTGCTACCTGATAAGTATCGCTTTTATCTTCATTATTTTTTTGAGTTTCGTCAGTATGTTTGTCATCACGAGAAGTTTCTTCTTCTCTTCTTTTAGCCCTTTTTTCTCTTTCTCTATTGATTATTCTATCTGCTAAACTTGGTTTTGGTCCTCTCGTATCATAAATTGAGAAATATTTATCATTATGATGCGCATCATCTTCAACCTCGTTACCCTTTTTGTCTATGACCTGTTGAATAACATTAGCTACTTTTGAAACAGCCTCTTTTTTCTTATTTATAGCATCTGCAATAACTTCACGATTAAGTATTTTTGACATATCTTTTATTCTTTTAGAACTCGTTCTCAAACTTTCTGTTTTCTTATATTCAGAAAATAAAGGTGCAAATTGTTTGTCATTAGCAAACAATTCATTGAATTCCTCAATAATCTTTTGAACAACAGTAATCACGTCGTTGTCAAAAATTTCTTCACCACTTTGGATTCCATCCAAAATAGTGGCAAAATCGACATTCCCCTGTTTTTGTGCCAAATCAATATAAAAATCATATATGTCTTTATTAACAGGGTAAGAATATGCACACAATTCACCCTTTTGTTTTTTTAGCAATAAAATTTTATAATTTTTAGCCATTTTCCCATCCACCTTTTTTACCATAACAACACTTTTTTGATTCAAAATAGTACAAAAAGTATTTTTATTTCACTAATATTATACACTATGGGAAAATTTTGTCAATACCCAATATTTTTTAGAAAAACAGCAAAAAATAAAAACATTCAAGATTTTTGAATGCTTTTATATAATAAACCCTAATGAAATCAAAAGAGCGTCGCTCACTTTGTCTAAAATCTCTTTTGATATACTGCCCACGTAGTTTGTTAGTCTATGCTTGTCAATTGTGCGTATTTGTTCTAATAACACCACAGAATCGCACGCAAGATTAGCGTCTTCTTTATGTAACTCAACGTGAGTAGGAATTTTGGCTTTTGTAATCTTGGATGTGATAGCAGAAACTATAACAGTTGGACTATATTTGTTGCCTATATCATTTTGCAAAACAAGAACAGGACGGACTCCGCCTTGCTCGCTGCCCACTACTGGGCTCAAATCAGCATAAAATATGTCACCTCTTTTTATCTCCAAAATAGTCACCTAACACATTTTCGTATTTTTCTAATTCATCTAACCCCAGCGCGATATTGTCTTGATATATTAAGGACAATTCCTTTATATTATCTTTATATAATTTAACGAAGCGTCCTTTATTCATTGTATGCTGTAACGCCTTAATGTGATTATAGATATTAGATTTACAAAAATTATGTCCATTATAGGCTTGAATAATACTCGAAAACTGGCACATAATCTCTCCATTTGCCACCAAAAGTAGTATCCAACATTTTCCAGTATTTATACATAAAAAAAGACATTGCAAAGCAACGTCTTAAAATTTTTGTGTTTTTCTATAATTTTCATCTAATAGATAATACAAACTGCGTTTGCAATCTCCATAGTATGCGTGATAGAAATATCAACTTTTGTATGTCCTTTTAACATAAGTACCATTTTTGCGCTATCACTGAGTTTGATAAATGGTCTACCGTTCTCGTCATGATTTATCTCTATTTCATTTAGAGCAATACCATTATTGAGTCCTATACCCAGCGCTTTCAAAAATGCCTCCTTTGCACAATATATACCTGCAAGGCGCATTGTTTTGTTATTTGTTTGATTGACATAAGCTGCCTCATATGGCGTAAAATATTTATTCAAAAATCTTTCATTTTGAATAAATTTTCCCATTCTTTCTACATCAAGACTATCAATACCTATCAGCATTATCTTCCCTCAACACTCTTATTATACTACTAATCTTGTCATATTCAAAACCTTTACTGGCTAACCTGCGAGATAATTTTGCAAAATTTTCCATGCTATACTCTTTGTCTTTCATAAACTTTTTTGCAATATCCAGCATTACATCACGACTATCATCATAATCGCACAAAATGGTATCAACAACATTTTTTTTAATTCCCCTTTTTAGTAAATTGTATCTTATCTTGTTGACTCCCATATCTTTAACACTTTGCAAATATTCTTTTGCATAAGCAACATCATCAATGTAGTTGTATTCTTTCATTTTGTCAATGACGCTATTTATAACAATTTCCTCATAGCCTTTTTTTGCAAGATAATCACGAATATTCTTTTCGGTCTTTGGCATTTTTGCAATATAATCACACGCCTTTTGTAATGCTGTCATCTTATCACTTTCAACCATTATTACAATCAAATCATTATGTGTAAAATCAGCACCCTTTTTGACACCATTTTTTGTTGCTATTTCTGCATTTAACCCACAACAAAACTCGTCATCTATATAAACATTCACTCGTTCTTTGTGCCTTTTTTGCGCTTCAACTTTTGTAACTATGCCCATATACAATCTTCCTTTATTATTTCGATATCATACTTATCAAACACTTTTATATCTGTATTTTTAGGCGCCCAAATCGTGTATTTTGCCTTCTCGCCATATTCAATATTTTTTATAATCCCAATATTTTTTGTCACAAACTCAATAGTTTTTGTCAACGATAATGGGCAAATAAGACAATATACATCATATTCTTGCAATTCTTTTGTCCCCACATTTTCTATGACGCTGCTTGCACTTTTGCTATATGCACGCACAAGTCCACCAGCTCCCAATTTTATACCACCAAAATATCTAACAACTAAAACAAGCACATTTTGGAGTTTCTTTTTTTGTAACACGTCTAGTATTGGCACACCGGCTGTGCCACTTGGTTCTCCATTGTCACTTTGTCCTACCAAACTATCTACAACATATGCATAACATATGTGAGTTGCGTCACTATGTTTTGTGCGTATATACGACAAGTATTTTTCAACATCATTTTTATTTGACACAAAAAAAGCATAAGAAATAAATTTACTCTTTTTTATTTCAATCTCATTTACACCATCATTTTTGATTGTTATTTTCATAATATTAGTGTAGCAAAGATAAATAAATATGACAAATTTTTTGTATAATGGTACATAAAGTTTTGTCTTGAAATTATATATTTTGTTATAATATAACTAGAATAATACTACAAGGAGACAATATGGAGTATTTAGAAGAACTCAAAAAAATGTGTGCAGTCAAAAATGGTTGCTATCATGGTCCTGCCCCAATACCACAAGAAGGTGAATGGACAAAAGTAAAAGACATAAAACAAATAAGTGGATTCACGCACGGATGTGGTATGTGTGCTCCACAACAAGGCACGTGTAAATTGACTTTGAATATAAAAGACGGCATTATACAAGAGGCACTTATAGAAACTATTGGTTGTTCGGGTATGACACAATCAGCTGCTATTGCAAGTGAGGTTTTGCCAGGCAAGACACTCCTTGAAGCACTCAACTGTGATTTGGTATGCGACGCAATCAATGATGCTATGCACAATTTGTTTTTGCAAATTGTATACGGACGCAGCCAATCTGCTTTTTCAAAAAACGGATTACCTGTCGGCTCTGCTCTTGACGATTTAGGCAAAAATAGAGCAAGTTTGGTAGGTACTAGTTATTCTACACTAAATAAAGGTCCAAGATACTTTAATACAGCAGAGGGCTATATCACAAAACTCGCACTTGACAAAAATAACGAAATCATAGGTTATGAATATGTCAATCTCTTTGGTATGATGAGACTATTTAAGCAAGGAACAAATCTAAATGATGCTTATACTCAATCAAAAAAGACCTATGGAAGATATGACGAAGGTGTCAAATATATTGACCCAAGGAGCGAATAGATATGGTAACATTTGAAGGATACGAACGTAGAATTGATAAAATCAATGAAACAATCAAAAAATATAATCTAAAAAATCTAGAAAATTGCAAGGCCATTTGTCAAAAAGCAAATATTGATGTAGAAGGTATTGTGCGTGGAGTCCAACCAATATGTTTTGATAATGCTGTTTGGGCATACACACTAGGTTGTGCAATTGCTCTTGTAAACAAAGCAAAAAGTGCAAAAGAGGCTAGTTTATATATTGGTGAAGGGCTACAAGCGTTTTGTGTACAAGGCAGTGTCGCTGACGCAAGACTTGTGGGACTTGGACATGGGAGATTAGGCGCTCAACTATTGGACAGCAATACTCAATGTTTTGCTTTGCTTGCTGGACACGAAAGTTTTGCTGCCGCAGAAGGAGCACTTGGTATTGTTAGAAATGCTAACAAGGCTAGGTCTACCCCACTACGAGTAATACTAAATGGTCTTGGCAAAGATGCTGCGTATATTATTAGTCGCATAAATGGTTTTACTTATGTGAAAACAGAATATGACCATACAAATAACAAATTAAAAATTATCGAAAAAATACCATTTTCAAATTCTTACAAAAAAGACATTATGGTATACGGTTGCGAAGATGTCACAGAAGGGGTCGCGATCATGCAGCATGAAAAGGTAGACATTTCTATTACAGGCAATTCTACTAACCCTGTGAGATTCACACACCCTGTTGCCGGTATTTACAAAAAATGGTGTGTTGAAAATGGACGTAATTACTTTTCTGTCGCAAGTGGTGGTGGCACAGGAAGAACACTACACCCAGACAATGTCAAAGCAGGTTCAGCAAGTTATGGTCTGACTGACACAATGGGCAGAATGCACGCTGATGCACAATTTGCTGGTTCTAGCAGTGTGCCTGCTCACGTTGATATGATGGGATATATTGGTATGGGTAACAACCCTATGGTAGGTGCAACAGTTTCGCTTGCTGTCGCTGTTGACCAAGCATTAAATAAATAAATAAATAAATATATTATAAAAAAAAGAAAATTCACGATAATTCGTGAATTTTTTGTTTTTCAAGTAATATAAATTATTTATTGTTATGATTATTTATCTACTCTATCAATTATTCCACCACCTAAACACTCGGTGTCTGTATAAAACACAACATATTGTCCTGTCGTGACTGCCCTTTGTGGTTTATCAAAAGTGACATATGCACCTTTTCCGTCAATAGTTACCTTGACTTTTTGGTCAGGTTGACGATACCTAAATTTTGCATAACATTCAAATTCTTTTTCCTTTGGTGGATATGGTATCCAATTGATTTCTTTTGAATACAATCCTTTACTCATAAGGGGACTCTCGTCTCCATGACTGACATATAAAATATTTTTAGTCACGTCCTTGTCTACAACAAACCATCTACCCGACTCGTTTTCTCTGCCACCTAAATTGAGCCCACGACGTTGACCTAATGTGTAATACATAACACCATCATGCTGACCTACAACATTACCATCCAAATCAACTATGTTACCTTTTTTTGCAGGCAGGTATTGTTTTAGAAACTCTCTAAACTTTCGCTCTCCAATAAAGCATATGCCTGTGCTATCTTTTTTGGTTGCTGTGCAAAAACCATTTTGTTCTGCAATTTTTCTCACTTCTGGTTTTGTCAATTTGCCAAGTGGGAAAAGCACTTTGGATAATTGCTCTTGTGATAATTGATTGAGAAAATATGTTTGGTCTTTGTTTGTATCCTTTGCTTTTAACAGTCTATGTACACCGTCTTTGTGTTCGATATCACAATAGTGCCCGGTTGCAATATAATCAGCACCCAACTGCATTGCTTTTTCTAGAAATGGTCCAAACTTGATTTCTCTATTGCACAACACATCTGGGTTTGGCGTCCTACCCATTTTATATTCTTGTAAAAAATATTGAAACACTCTATCCATATATTCTTTTGCAAAATTTACGCTATAATATGGTATATCCAATTTCTCACACACACGTTTGACGTCTTCCCAATCACTAACTGATGTGCAATGGCCATTTTCTTCTTCTTCCCAATTGTGCATAAAAAGTCCAATGACATTGTATCCCTGCTCTTTTAGAAGCAAGGCTGCCACTGTACTATCAACACCACCACTCATACCAACTACGACTGTCTTACTCATCTTTGTCTCCTAACACCACAGGTATTTTATATTTATGTGTGAAAACACCTACAAAATCCATTACATACAAGAAAAATGTGATTGCCGCTAAAAATGATAGCCAATACAAAATATTATCAATATTTTGCAAATTGTACCACAAAAACATTTCTGCCAATACTTTTAGAATAACAAGCAGAAAAAATGGTACAGTTACTACCAACTTGAATATCGCACGAGCATATCTACCCACATAAAAATCATTTGCACCAAACCACCCAAGTGTGCATGTCAAAACTTTGAGTTTGGTTGCGTTGACGTCACTTGGTATTTCGCCAGAATACACAACAGTGTCTTCGGCTTTTTCTCTATCATTTTTTCTTAGTTCAAGTGCTTTTTTGTTGCTTGCTGTCAAGACTTCTTTTTTAGTCGTCTTGCAATATCTGCACGCAACATCTTTCATTTTTGCACCACAAACTGGACATCTCATATTTTTCTCCTAATAAAGTATTGTATCACAAATTATATTATAATACAAAAAAACTCTACATTTTTGTAGAGTTTTATATTATTTATTTGCAATATAACTAGCCATTCTCAATAGTTGCATTGTGTATCCCATTTCATTATCATACCACGCAACTAATTTGACAAATGTATCACTCAACATGATTCCTGCATTTGCATCAAACACACCACCATGGGTATCTCCAATAAAATCGCTAGATACTACCATATCTTCCGTGTATCCAAACACGCCTTTTAGATATGTTTGACTTGCCTTCTTGACTGCCTTTTTGATTTCTTCATAATTTGTTGGGGTTTTGAGTCTAACTGTCAAATCAACAACTGACACATCAAGTGTTGGCACTCTAAATGACATACCTGTTAGTTTGCCCTTGACCTCAGGAATTACTTCTCCAACAGCTTTTGCTGCTCCCGTGCTTGCAGGAATAATATTGCCTGATGCAGCACGTCCACCACGCCAGTCTTTTTTGCTTGGACCATCTACGGTCAGTTGTGTTGCTGTTGTTGAATGAACTGTTGACATCAACCCTTCTTCTATGCCAAATGTGTCATAAATAATTTTGACAAGTGGCGCTAAGCAGTTTGTTGTACAACTTGCATTGGATATGACATCCATATCCTTTTTGTATTTCTTTTCGTTGACGCCATAGACAAACATTGGCATTTCTTTACCAGGAGCAGACACAATGACTTTTTTTGCGCCACCAACCAAATGTTTCTTTGCATCATCGTATTTTGTAAACTTGCCTGTACATTCTAGAATAATTTCTGCGCCACAACTCTTCCAATCAATTTCTTCTGGGTTTAGTATTCCAAAAAATCTAATTTTTGTTTTGCCAATAACCAAATATTCCCCGTCAACTTTGACTTCTTTATTGAACTTGCCAAAAATTGTGTCATGTTCAAGCAAATATTTTGCATAATTCACGTCTACAAATGGGTCATTTATTCCCACAACTTCGACTTCGTCAAAATCAAATGACAATCTTGCGGCTAGCCTTCCAATTCTGCCAAATCCGTTAATACCAATTTTTGTAACTTTTTTCATATATTCACTTCCTTATAAGTTGATTATACCAAACTGTCAGGATTTAGTACAAGTAAATTGTTTGGTATAAACAACCCATTTTTTCTAATTAGTACATCGTCAAAATATATTTCTCCACCACCATACTCTTTGCTATGACTGTGTATTAAGTCAATGTGAATAGCGCTGTGATTTCCGTTGCTTGCATCATCATAACTATTACCCATTGCCATATGAATAGATTTTGCCATTTTTTCATCAAACAATATATCACTTATTGGCCTTGTCATATAAGGATTGAGTCCAAAAGAAAACTCTCCCACATATCTTGCCCCTTCGTCTGTGTTTAGGACTTTATCAAAATTTGGATTGTCACAATTTACGACTTTGCCATCTCTAAATTCTAATCTTATCCCATTATAAAAATTTCCGTCAATCGCCATTGGCACGTTAAAAAATATTTTGCCATTTATACTATTTTTAACTGGTGCTGTATATAGCTCTCCGTCTGGAATATTTTTGTCCCCACAACACTTGACAGCTGGTATTCCCTTGATTGAAAATGTCAAATCTGTATCCTTTGCTACAATATGCACTTTGTCAGTCTTTTCCATAAGTTTTTGCAGTGGTGTCATTGCTTTGCACATTTTAGAATAATCAAGACAACATACCTTAAAATAATAGTCCCAAAAATCTTCACTGCTCATCTTACTACTTTGAGCAAATGCACTTGTTGGATATCTCAAAAGCACCCATTTTTTGTTGATACGCACTCTGTTATGCACTGCTTCTCGATAATATTTGTCATACAATTTTCTTTTTTCGAGTGGCACATCGCTAAACTCATATTTGTTATCTTCGCCTTTTAATAATATGACGCAGTCCATTTTTTCCATTACTTGTCTGTCTTGTTCTGCAAGTAGTTGCAATGCGTTGACGCTTGCATATTTCATCAAATATTTGGTCTCTTTGGGCTCATAATGTTTTAGTATTGGTATGCCACCTTTTTTTGTTATTTGTTGCACAAGCAAGTGTATCATGTCATAGTCAACATTGCTGTATTCTAGCCACACCTTTTCTCCACGTTTTAGACTAATACTATAATTTACAATTCTTTCTGCTAATAATGATTTTCTATCCATACTCACCTCAAAATAACTATTGACAAAAAATATAATAATTAAAAGCACAAAAGAAAAAAGCGAGAATAATTTTTCTCACTTTTTAAGCAATAGTCACTGTTTGCGCTTGTATGATTTGCGAATTATCTACCCCATATTTCTTTTGGAGTTTGAATACTTTTTTTGTCATTTTTAGTTGAGTATGCGTAATTGCTCGAATAAATGGCTTTGAAATTTTGTCATACTTTGCTAACTTTGCTTTTGACCATTTTTCATACATTTGATTATACAAATCCCAAATTTGCAAGTTGTAAAAGTTGGTTACTTTACGAATTTTTTTATTAACATAGTCTCTTTTTAGAGTGTATATTTCTTTTGAAATTATAGCTCCTGCTTTATCCAACTTTTCGTGGTCAAGCCCCCCTTGAAACTCTGGCATAGCAGACAAATCAAACGGTTTTCCAATAATAAGTGTGTTTGGAGTAAACGCATTTGTCTTTTTTACAAACACAGCAGGAACAATTGGTGTCTTTGTTTTTATTGCAAAATTTGCAACGCCATGTTTAATTTCGTTTGACTCGCTTGATTTTATTCGCATACCTTCTGGAAAAATAACAATTGGCTCGTTATCTTTCAAAAGTTTTAAGGTATGTTTGACTGCTGTAATGTCATTTTTTTGATGATGAACTGGATAAGCCCCCATTTTTCTTAAAAACCAATTCATTGCTTTTTTCTCAAACAATGGTGCTTTTGCCATATAATTAAATTTTCTGTGAATGTTACCAAAAATTATAATTGGGTCGTTTAGTGTTTGATGATTTGGTGACAAAATACACTTACCTTCTTTTGGCACATTGTGTCTGCCAATCACTCTTGTTGGATAAATGATTTTTAGTGGAATCCACGTTAGATAATATATGAACCAATAAAACATATTTCCTTCCTTTTACTTTTTGATTATTGCGAGCATTTTATCTGCAACTTGTTCGGCAGTTAGTTCGTCTGTCTCAATATAAACAGCGTCTTCAACCCTAATGAGTGGGTGATAACTCCTAGTTGTATCACGTTTGTCACGTTCGATAATGTCTTGATAGACCTCTTCATATGTGACAGCCTCTCCAATCCGTCTCAAATCTTCAAGTCTTCTTTTTGCACGCACTTCGGGTGTACCTGTGATATAAAACTTGTATGTTGCATCTGGCAAAACAGCACTTGTGATATCTCGCCCTTCAATTATTATATCATGTTCATTTGCAATCTCTCGTTGAATGGCTGTTATTTTGTCTCTTACAACGGGATATTGTGAAACAAGTGAACTGTAATTGCCCATTTCACTAGTGTACAAATCACTTGACACATCTTTGCCATTTAGTATAGTTCGTTGTGCTCCGTCCACGTATTTTATTGTGATTTTGATATCTTTTAGAGCATCAACAACGGCATTTTCATCTTTTGGGTCAATATTGTGTTCATACACATATAGTCCAACAGCGCGATATAGCGCACCACTATTTAAGTGCAAAATATTTAGTCTTCTACTCAAAATATCTGCTACTGTGCTTTTGCCTGCACCACTTTCTCCGTCAATTGCAATCGAAATCATATTTCCCCTGTCCTTATTTCTAGTAGTATAATATTTTATATCATTTTTTGGCAAACAAAAATAAGATGAAACAAAATAAAAGATTTGACACAAGGTCAAATCATTGGTTTCATAATTTTGTCTAAATCATTTTTATTCAACTTTTTATATTTACCAATTGGCAAATCTCCAAGTTCGTAACTGCCAATTTTGACTCTTGTTAGTTCAAGTATTTGCAGTCCAAACTTTTCAAATATTCTTCTAATTTCACGATTTTTTCCTTCGTGAATAGTGATAAGCGTATAATACTTTCCACTATCATCTTGTCCCACATTTGTGACAGCGGCTTGTCCTGTAACAAATTCACCTACATCAACGCCATGTTCTATCATGGATATTTGCTTTTCAGTCAAAGGATGTTTTGTCTTTATCCTATATGTTTTGGTCATTTCGTTTTTGGGATGCATCATGTAGTTTGCAAACTCCCCGTCATTGGTTAGCAAAATCATTCCTTGCGTATTGTAGTCCAATCTACCAACAGGGAAAAGACGCGTCTTTACATTTTTCATCAAATCAAATATTGTCTTTCGTCCTCTATCGTCGTGAGCAGTACACAAATAGCCCTGTGGCTTGTTGAGTAAATAATATTCTTTATCTTCAACCAAACTGATATTTTTGCCACACACACTCACAACATCGCCGTCTTGCACTTGATATGACAAGTCTGTCACAACCAATCCGTTGACAAGCACCTGTTTAGACAAAACATATTCTTCTGCTCTTCTTCTACTTGCAAGTCCACAACTTGCTATATATTTGTTTATTCTCATATTATATTATAACACGACAAAAACATAATGTATAAACAAAATTGTTGCTATACCAAAATTAGTAACGCCAACCGTCTATTATGCTATCCAAATAATATTTCAAATCAATATTCTCACAATCTTCAATAGCATACACATCAAGTGATTTTATCACATTATCTTCAAACAAAATTTTTACACTACCTACGATGTCGTCTTTTTTGATTGGAGCAGTAAGACTGCTTGGAATATCATATTCTACTCTGTATTTATCAACATCACTCTTTTTAATAATTGCACTATATCCTTCAACAACTGCAAGACCCATTTGGTCGATATTGCCATTTTCTACTATGCTATTGCCAACAAAACTATATGGTGTGACAAACTCTTTGTATATATATTCATTTCTTGCTTGTTTATCAAGTGCATCACATGTCTCAAACATTGGCCCACAGTTGAGCACAACGGACACGATTGTCATATTATCTTTTTTAGTTGCGTGCACCAAACAGCGTCCTGCATTGTCTGTAAATCCCGTTTTGACCCCAATACAATTGTCGTCTGTAAACAACAATTTGTTTTTATGTTTTAGATATCTGTGCTCGACCTGGTCATTTCCACTAATGACTGCTGTTTTGGTTTTGACCAATTCTGCAAAAGTTTCATTTTGGAGAGCATAAGATGTAATATATGCTAGGTCATATGCTGACGTATAATGCGTGTCACTATCAAGCCCATGTGGGTTATCAAAGTGAGTGTCTTTTAGTCCTAAATTTATAACAAAATCATTCATCATATCAACAAATGCCTCGGGACTGCCAGCAACATCACACGCAATTGCAACAGCACAATCATTACCACTAGCAAGTATAAGTCCAAGCAACAATTCATTGAAAGGCAGTCTTTCACCCTTTTGCAAATAGATGCTCGTCCCCTCAATTCCAACAGCTCTATCATCGACGGCGACCATGTGATTTAAGTCTTGTGTGTTCTCTATTGCAACAATGGCTGTCACTATCTTTGTCGTGCTTGCCATTGCAAGACGTGTATGTTCGTTGCTGCCATTTAGTAATTGTTTATCTTCTGCACTCATAACAGCATATGCCTTTGCATCTAGTGCGTACACTTCGGTTTTTTTGATAATTGGACTAATACTAATTGCCAAAATAAATAAAAGTAAAAATATACTAAATTTCTTTTTCATTACTAATTCCGTCCTTTAATGTTTTTAGCAAACTAATACCATGTTCAACTAGTTCGCCGTACCCTGTGTGCAATGTTGCTACAAACTTGTATTCTCCATTTTTGCCAATCAAAAATCCAACAGGCTCTACTGTCAGTCCAGCCCCACTGCCACCCGCAAAAGGAGATGTAGGACTTTTTTCTCCCGCACCAAACTCTCCACCACCAGCAACAAAACCAACCACAACTTTGGATATAGGAATAATAGTCGAACCATCTGGCAAATTATATGGGTCGCCAATAACAGTATTAACATCAACCAATTTTTTTAGATTGCCCATCATATCGTTTATAATACTGTCTACTTTTAGTGAAACATCATTGTTTTGCTTTTCGTTTTTTGATTTCATTTCCTAACCTCCAAAAATTATAAATTGTGCCCAATAATGCAGTAACAATATCAAATAATGAAATTGTAAGCGCAAATTCCATATTGACATCAATTTGTCTATGTCTGTATCCTGCAAAAATATTGCAACTAATATCTGCATCACTATGACGTAGTTGCATTAGTTTGAAATAAAAATTAGTAAAAATATTGATAATTCCTGCAAATATACTGACGAACATTATATCTTCACTGACTATATTTGATTTCAGTTTTAATTTTCTCAAAACAATTTTATTTTTTATTTTTCGAAACAAAATTTCAAAGAAAATAAATGATTTGTCGTACAAGTCAATCTTTATCCTATGCACTTTTTTACTTTTTGCAGAGAATGTCACATATTTGCCCACGATGGTTATATCAAAGGATATAATTTTGATACCAAATAATTTGAGCGTGATATGACCAAAATTGTGAATAACATCATATTTGATATCGCAAGAAATATAAATATTGATAATAAAAATAATAATTGTTATTGCGACTATAATGATTGTGGTATTCATATTATTATCATTTGTGAAAAATTAGTTTTTATGCGAAAAGTGAATACACAACAAAAAAGACACATATTAGTGTCTTTTCTTTGAATCTTATTATTGTTTTTTAGTATCATTGTCATCAAATTGAAAATTTGGCATTTTGACATTGGCAAGTGCCTCGGTCACTTCGTTATATATTCTTATCTGCTCTGCCTCATCAACTGTGCTAATCTTT
Source organism: uncultured Clostridia bacterium (assembly GCA_944383385.1). Taxonomy (GTDB): domain Bacteria; phylum Bacillota; class Clostridia; order Christensenellales; family UBA1242; genus CALWPI01. The sequence goes on along the minus strand of CALWPI010000010.1, from coordinate 5,840 downwards.
GCCTCGTCTTCTTTTGATGTGTAATCTGCATAGTTAAATAATGCGTTATTGTGCGTATCGTGAATAACCTTGATTCTTTCTAATAGTTCGTTATAATCTGGCAAATCTTCAATGCTGGTTAGGTCAAAACGCTTCAAAAATGTGTCCGTTGTGCCAAAGAGCAATGGTTTGCCAATTGCATCTTTCCTTCCCACAACCTCTATCATATTGTTATCCATAAGAGTAGATATTGCATAGTCACTATTGACGCCACCACGTATGTTTTCAATTTCTAGTCTTGTTACTGGCTGTTTGTAGGCAATAATTGCCGCGACTTCCAAAACAGCTCGTGTCAAATTTCTTTCTTTGATTGGGTTTAGCACGGTAGAAACACTTGTTGCATATTCTGGATTGGACGAAAATTGTGCTTTTTTGTTATACACAATGAGTTTTAGTCCACTGTCGCCACTATATTTAGTGTCTTGCAATTCTTTAACGGCATCTGCCACTTCTTTTTCTGTGACTTCCAATTTTTCGGCAATGTCACTAAAAGCAACACCGTCGCCTGATATAAAAAGTATTGATTCAATAACATTACTCAACTTGTCCATTATCTTCTCCGTCCTCGTCACTATTCCTACGAGTTATTGTAATATCCCCATAGTTGTGGTCTTGCTCTACGCGTATTTCTTGCATTTTCAGTAATTCTAGCAACGCCATAAATGTGGTTACAATCTCTTCACGTGAAATGCTGTTATCAAACAACTCACTAAAATGCACACAATCACGCAGCATCATAGTGTCACGCAATGCAGAAATCTTTTCTGCCACTGTAAATCTTTCTTTTTGAATTTCTTTTGGTTTTTCTTCGTCTTTACGTGAGTTGACCTTTATCATCAAATTTTGAAAAGCATCCAAAAGTAAATCAAGTTGCATATCTTTTAGCACAATTCTTACTTTGTTTGCCTTTGGGTCTGGTGCTCTATAAAAACGATTTGTATTGTCTCTTGCTCTTAATTTGTCAAAACTTTCTTTCAAGACTTGATATTCTCGCAGTCTCATTTTGAGCATTTCTTCGTCACTTATTTCGTCGCTTTCTTCTGGGTCGCGTGGCAATAATGCCTTGCTCTTTATCTCAATCAAAATAGCCGCCATTTCAATGAACTCGCTTGCTGCTTCCATATCAATTGTTTCCATATTTTGAATGATTTGTAAATATTGCTCGGTAATAGAAGATAGTTCAACGTCTTCTATCTCCATTTTGCTCTTTTTTATTAAATACAACAATAAATCTAATGGGCCTTCAAAATTTTCTAATTTGAAACTTATGCCACTGGATTCATCTATTATCTCTTGTTCTTTTTCTCCCATATCTCACCTAAAAAAACAATCCCCAAAATAACATTATTGGTGTTTGTACAATATCCATTAGCATCGAAATTAGTGGACTTCCCACCAAAATAAATATAAGCAAAACATATGAACCATATCTTCTCATAAATGATACATATTTGTTGTCATATTTGCAAACAGCCTCAACCACACGGAATCCGTCTAGTGGATAAATAGGTAGTAAATTGAATACAAAAAGCGTAATATTGATTGTACTCATCATTAGGAAAAATGCATACAAAAACTCTAAAAAGTAATAAAGTGCACTGCTTGTGATTGTTGTAAAATCAACAAAATATACCATTGCTGCCCATGCGCCTGATGATAAAAAAGCAAGTATCAAGTTCATGGTAATACCAGCAAGAGAAGTTGTTACAATTCCCTTTTTGTAGTGTCTAAACTGTAATGGGTTGATTGGCACAGGCTTTGCCCAACCAAAACCAAATAGAAAACAACATATTGTCCCTATTGGGTCCATATGTACAATTGGATTGATTGTGAGTCGTCCTAATGCTTTTGCAGTTTGGTCTCCATTCCAGTACGCAACAAGAGCGTGAGCGTATTCGTGCAAGGAAAATGAGATGAGCATTGTACAAATAGTAGCAAGCCCCAAAATCAGTGCATCAGTTCCTTCAAATTGGTTCAAAAATGTTAGCATTATATTTCCTTTTATGTGCCTACATTGGGCACTACAAAATATTGGCATATTGTTTTGCCACTAGTATAGTATACAATAATTACAAGATATTAGCAAATTAAAAAGTAAGGTGGTTTTGTGGAAAATTTCTACAAAAAGTACGTATTTTGCGCAAAACAAAAGCAAGACCATGTCTTGCTTTATAATATTTGCCAATCTTCAACAATATCACCAAATATTTGTGATAGTTTTGCCTTATCTACACTTTCTTTTGCAATAATGTTTATTTCGTCTAGCACAACGCCATTGCTGTCAACAATTGTGATTTTGCCACACACGTCATTTTCTTTGATTGGTGCACTTATTTTTTTGTATTCATAACTAATATCTACACCACCATTGTCTTGTATCTTTGTCACTTTGACAAAATCTCTTTCTGGGGCAACTACCAATTTTTCTTTACCACCCAATTTGATATCAACTTCTTGTGTGATTGTGCTATCTACTAATTTATTTGCCTTGTAATTTGCAAATCCCCAATTAAACAATTTTACACTATCTTCAAATCTGTCATTGGCATTTTGACATTGTAATGTCACTGCTATTAGTTTCATATTGCCATTGTCTGCAATAGATGACAAACAATATCCAGCCTCATCAGTAAATCCAGTTTTACCACTAATACATTTATCATAATAACGAACAAGTCTATTGGTATTAACTAGTTCGGTTTCTCTGCCAGATGGGTGGACCAATTTATCCATCCACACCTTACAATATTTGTGATAAATATCATGTTTATTGACTTCTCTTAATACTTTTGCTGTATCTAGTGCTGTACTATGTTGTCCCATTGTATTTAGTCCAGTCGCATTTTCGTATATTGTGTCATTCATTCCAAGTTCGCTTGCCCTTTTGTTCATAAGTGCAACGAAATTATTTTCACTACCCGCTATATATTCTGCCAGTGCAACAGAACTGTCATTTGCACTTGCAATAATAACTGTCTTTAATAATTCTTCTACTGTATATTTGCTGCCTGCATCAAGAAAAGCCTGTGAACCTTCCATACTACTTGCGTGTTCGGAGATTGTGACCTCGTCACTTAAAGAAATATTGCCACTATCAATATACTCCATAGTAATTAGAGTAGTCATTAGTTTGCATATGCTTGCCACTGGCAATTTTTCTGTTTCGTTCTTGCTTGCAAGAATTTGTAAACTATCTGCCTCTACCAAAACATAACTGTTGCCTTTTAGTCCCAATACTTCTTCTGCTTTTACAAATATTCTACTGCTAGCCACAACTACGCTTGATACAAGCATTATAAAAAATAATAAAACTGCAATAACGCTCTTTTTTGTCATATTGTACCACCTTTTTCTTATGTTGTGTAATTAAAATTAAAATATGCGTTATAAAATGATAGTAATGCGAATGACGGGCAATAATAGTGTTTTGATAAGCAAAATGACCACATATAGAATCCACAAAAATATGTATGTGCGAGTGTAATCAATATTGCAATAGCAATTTCGTGGGGATTTCCCAAATTTTTTTATTATAAAATTTTTCTTTATTGCAAGGCTGGCAAAAATACATAGTATAATCAAACACAACAAATCACTTGGAAAAATAATAAGTATAGCGTTTATTGCCCCTGCAAAAGAATAAAGAATAATAAAACTCATAAGCATAAAGGCAGTCACATAACTTTTGTAAATAACAACAATAAACGTAAAAATACTCATAAATGGCCGAAAATTAAAGAACACTATTATACAAATAGATATTGTGCCATACAAAATGTTGTTGAAAAACACTGTCCAATTGCTAGCATCTCCTTGAATAAAGTTAGCAAGTGTTTTGTCTACCATATTGTCGACATCAATATTTCCACTATATCTATTTACAGTAAAAATTCCTGTCAAAAAGCCAAGCAAGACAACTAAAAATAATACTAAAAAATAATATTTGTATGTTGAAAAAAATTCTTTTAGCCGACTATTTATTCTATTCCACTCTATATTACCTTTTGTTTTCATACAATAATGTATGAAATAAAATATCTTAAAATGCAAAATAAAAGAAAAATAGGCATCTAGCCTATATTTTCGTCATATATTTTTTTATCAAAAAAATGCTGTGCCTTATCAACTAAATAAGATAAGAAACTTCGGTTAGTTGGTCTATCTCCCAGCAAATGACCAAGTTCCTGCTTGTATCCATTTGTTTTTGTTGCCAAATTGATTGCGGTGCGAATATTTCTCTCAACATTAACAACTGTTGTATGATTTTTGCTTGCAACCATTGGATAAATATCTTTGCTCAAAGAATAATACAGTCCACCTTCTGCCAGTCCATACAATATTATCTCTTTTATATATGCAAATCCTAACAATTTGGGAGTAATGCCAATTTTTATCAAATAACTAGCAATGGACTCATTGATTTGGGACAATGACATGACATACTGTTTTTCAAGGTCAATAGTAGGACAGATAAAACTGTTTGCAATCTCACTCATCTTATTCATCAATTCTTCTGGCTCAACGCAACGAAATTTGTCAGACTTTTCTTCCAATTTTTTGTCCCCACCAATAAATATTATTCGACACACTTCTCTAACTCTAAAAGTTTTGACAAATTCTAAAAATTCGTCACCCACTGTAATTGTCGAACAATCAACAAAAATAAAATTGTACAACCCATGCTCAATGCAGTATACAAGCATACTCATCCTATCCACATTAGTAATTGCAATATTAAATAGTCTCGAAATCCTTTTTAATGTATATCCCAACTCAATGTTGCGTTTGGAATACAAAACTCCACTCATATTTCTCAAAATGTTTTTCCACCTATTTTTATATCGACATTATATCACATAACTCGACATTGTCAAAATATTTTTGTACAAAATTGTAAAAATTTGGCAATTTGTAAAAATTTATAAAATATAATTAAAAAAAAAAGACAGTTTTTTTTACTGTCTTAATTTTGTACAAAAATGTTTTTATAAATTGTATGTCTCACTTTTTTCTTTTATGCTTTCTAGTTCTGCCACATCTATCATCTCGCCTACTCGCAGTGCCAATGTTCTTTTGGTATTATATAAGAAACTCAAAATACTCATAATGACAAATAGTGTCCAAAGAATAATGTGGACATAGAATGGCACTGGCCATTTTAGTGCAAGAGCAAGAATGCTTACCACAAGTCCAGCAAGTGCGACAAAGAAGAATACCATGCATAATATTTTTGCCGTTAGATATGTTTTTGAAGGGGTTTTGTATGCTGGGTCTTCTTTTTGTCTTTCGCTAATCTCAATATGAATAGTATCCATATTATATCCAATGAAACTATCAAGAGTGCGCAATTGTTGATTTTTTGCAGGTAATTGATTAATAGTCTTTACCACGTCCAAATCTAATAATTGAATATCATTTTCAGCCATGACGTCACGATAAAGCCCAACCATTTTCATACCCATACGATAGAAAAAGTCTTTTAGTCCATACCAAATCTTTTTTATGCCTGTATAAATCTTTTTTAGATAAACAATTTTGTTACCTGCCTGCCAACTTGTAATAAATGCTCGAACAACATCATTATTTACTAGTTCTTTGCCAGAATAAATGATTGTTGCGTCATATTTTTCACATTTTGACATTGCAATAGTAATCAATTTGTGTTCATCAACTGCATTATTCAGCATAAATGCTTTGACTCTACTATTTTCAATAAATTGATTTCTAATATCAGTAAAAAGTCCGTTGAGATTTGCATTAATAGCAAATAGCACATCAAAATCCACCTTGCAATCAAAACA
>CALWPI010000009.1 GCA_944383385.1 uncultured Clostridia bacterium | reverse complement strand
GTTGTTGTTGGTGGGCTAAACTGGTTGTGTATTGGTATGCTACAATATGATTTTGTTGCAGGTATGTTTGGTTCACAAGCCAATATATTTTCTAGAATTGTATATGTGATAGTTGGACTCATGACAGTCTATATGATTTTTCTTGCCATTAGATACAAAGGCAAAGTAATCGGTGGAGAAGGCAAAATCAATTTTGCATTTTGGCAAAAGAAAAAGAAAGACACTGCAAGTGAACACGATGATGTGGCGACCAAGCAGGCCACACAACCTACATTGGCACACTCGAATGTGCAAGATAACTCGACTGACACTATTAGCACTACAAATGACAATGTAAACGTTTCCAACAATCACAATAATGATATTGACAACAATATGTAATATATTGTCATAAACGTGTCACATAATGTAATTTTATATTGTAAACACAAATGAAAATTACAGTATTATGTCACAATCACAGTTATATTATTGGACAAAGTAGAATAAGAAACAATAATATGAAAATGAAAAAACAAAAAAAAGACAATGCACTTGTCTTTTTTTATTCATACACTTCTATTACTAATCTATCGTATGGGAATGTGTCGACAAATTCGTTTGGCGAAAACTTTGCCATACCAAACTGCATAAGTGAGCGAATATGTTTGTCAAGGACAAGGGGTACAGGTAGTTTTAACATTTCGCAAATGTCCGTCATATAGTTATATAAATGATTTGGATTATAGATGCTCTCTATATTATACACAACATTATTTTTGACTTTGGCGTCTAGTAATACTCTTGCCCAAATTCTCATTTTTTTCCTCGCTATGATAAATAATAGCAAAAATAAAAACATTGCACAAGTGATTGACATAAACTCGTAGATATTGTAAACTATATCTTGTTAAATGAGTAAAGGTATGTGGTGTCAATAGTTGTATGGTTTACAATTATTTGCAACTGCTTTTTTTATTCATTTTGTACATAAAAATTTTTAGATTATCATACAATATTTATTGTTTATAAATTTTGAAAGTGATAAAATCTATCAACCATAAAAGGAGGGACAAATGTTAGAGAACAATAATGTGGTATATTTGACCAAGGAAGGCTATGCAGAACTCGAAAGTAGACTCAAATATCTCAAAAGCGAAGGCATAATGGATGTTGCTCACAAACTTGACGTCGCTCGTAGTTATGGAGATATTAGTGAAAACAGCGAGTATGACGCTGCACGTGAGGAAGAGGCTCAACTACATATGGAGATTATGAAGATTGAGAACCAACTCCGTAATGCAAAAATTATATCCAAGACTCGTAGTGATGTAGTCAATGTTGGTAGCACTGTTGTGGTAGAAGACGAATATGGCGAGCAAGACACATACAAAATCACAGGTTCATTCGAGGCAGACCCAACAAAGAATTTGATTAGCAACGAAAGCCCTATCGGCAAAGCATTGATTGGTGCTAGCAAGGGAGACACTGTTGGTGTCAAGACTGCAACGAGTAGTTTTGAACTAAAAGTCATCTCGGTCAAATAACAATATTTACAATTTTGACGACGCTTTTGCGCCGTCTTTTTTGTTTGTATTCTAAAAATGTTAAAATATTTTTGCAAATTATATTTTAATTGTAAAATGTTTTGGAAAAACGAATGATTATAGTGTAAAATATTATAGTAAATTTGAATATTTGGAGATGTTTATGGAAGATAAACCACTAAAACTCAACACAAAACGCACAATTTGGATAGGATTTGCATTCTTTACTATTCTTATGTTGTGGCAAGTGTACAATTTCTATTGTCCACTGTTCCTTGAAGAATTGTTTGATTCTTATTTTGGAGCAGACAATTACAGTTACATAATCGGTCTTGTCATGGCGCTAGACAACATACTTGCACTCTTTATGTTACCTTTGTTTGGTAATCTATCTGACAAGACACACACCAAACTTGGTAAACGTATGCCATATATTATTGCAGGCACGATTGTATCACTTGTGCTATTCCCATTCATTTCACTACTATTTATCTGGAATAGCCTTGTTGGTGTTTGTGTCATGATGGGACTCATACTCATTGCTATGAATATTTACCGTGCACCAGCTGTTGCTCTTATGCCTGACGTGACACCAAAACCACTGCGTGCAAAGGGCAATGCTATTATCAATTTTGTAGGTTATCTTGGTGCTATTTTAGGAACAATTCTTACAATGATTTTTAACAAAACTTATAAGGTTGGCGACCAATCATTTTTAGTAAGAGAAGTGACTGTTTGGCCATTTGTCATCACTAGTGTGTTTATGCTAGTAGCACTCATTGTCTTGATTCTTAGAGTCAAAGAAAACAAAATTATTGAAGAAACTCGCGAAGAAATGGCTATTGGTGAGAAGATGGCCGAAACAAACGAAAAGGTTGAAGACAACAAACCTTTGAGCAAACTTGATAGAAGAAACTTGTGGCTACTCATATTTAGTGTATTCCTTTGGTATTTTGCATTCAATGCGATTGAAACATTTGGCTCAACTTACGCAAAAGAAGTTTTGCAAACAACCAAATGGGGACTTGTCACATCTATTCTTGCAATAAGTTCACTTATCACATTCTTGCCAAGCACAAAACTAATTGGCAAAGTGGGTAGAAAGTATAGCATTATGATAGGTCTTGGACTTATGATAATACCACTATTTGTTTGTGTATTTATATCCAATATCATTGTCATTGCAATAATGTTTGCAATCGCTGGTGCTGGTTGGGCAATTATCAATGTGTCTAGTTATCCAATGTTTGTTGAATTGTCTAGTGCAGGCAATGTGGGTAAGTTTACTGGGTACTACTATTCTGCTAGTCAAATAGCGCAATCAATCACTCCAATTATTATTGGATTTGTTCTAAAATGGATAGGATACAAAGCCTTTTTCCCATATGCACTTGTATTTATGACACTTGCACTTATTGTGTTTAGTTTTATTTCAGTCAAGAAAAAGAAGCCAGTTGCAGTTGAAGAAAAAGACGCAACTCATATCGAAGTCAAAGAAGACATAAATATTGTCGATGAAGACGAAAAACAATAAGACACAAATTGTGTCTTTTTTGTTTTGCTATTATTGTGACAGATAAAAATTTATATTGTTTTATATATAATTTTTTTGCATAAAATTTCTTGTTATATTATACAAAGAATTACAAAAAACAATATTATTTATATTGATTGCAAAACTATTGTTTTGCACAAAACATATTTTGTGATAAACTATTTGTATGGAAAAAGTTGATTTTTGTGATTTGTACACCAAATCAAATATATACAAAATAATAAGCGAAGATATCAAAAAAGGTATGACAAGTCACGCCTATTTGTTTTGCGCAAAAGATGAAATGACGACAAAATATATAACACACGCCGTATCCAAACATTTGATGTGTCCAAACAAAGCAAGCGACAATTGTTCTGTGTGCGAAAGGATAGAACATGGCAATCATGTGGACGTCAAAGTGTATCCACAAAATGATAAAGTGATTTTGAGTGACGACCTAAAAGATATTTTGAAAGAAGCATACATAAAGCCAACGACAGCAGACCAAAAGATATTTGTATTAAACAACTTTGACCAAGTGGGAGTACTCTCACAAAACAAAATACTAAAAACGCTAGAAGAGCCTCCACAAGGTGTCATATTTTTGCTAGGATGTGTACACCCGGATGCTGTGCTCAACACTATCAAATCAAGGTGCAAGGTGTGTGTTGTGGCAGATTTTGACACAAGTGATATAGAACATTTTTTGCAAACAAATTGCAAAGACGGTGACATAAAAGACGCACTCATTTCGTGTATGGGCAGTTTGGGTCGTGCATACAAGATTGCCAACTCTCCACAATTTGTAGATATAAAGAATCTCGCACATGATATAGTATACAATTTGAGTTCGTCACAAAATGCACTAGATTTTAGCAAACGTATTTTGGATATAAAGGCAATGGACGAGTTGTGTGACGAGATTGTGCTTGTCGCAGGTCATATTGCTAAAAAATTAGACAGTGGAGAATATACACAATTTTCATACAATCTATTATACAAAATAATAAGAACAGCACTAGACTACAAACGCAAGTTTTTGGCTAGTGGCAACATTACAATACTCGCAGACAGTTTTGTAATGGAAATATTAGAGGAGAAATATTTATGCAAAAAGTAATAGCAGTCAATTTCCGTAGAGGTGGCAAAGTATATTATTTCAAACAAGGAGATTTTGACATAAAACCACGAGATATTGTCATAGTCGACACTGCTAAATCGCAAGAACTCGCTTATGTGGTAAAAACTAATATCGAAGTAGACGAAAAAGATTATCCAGATTTGAAGGGAATTGTGCGTATAGCAACAGATAAAGATATTGAAAGACACAACAATCTATACAAAGATTATGACGCAACGCTCAAACAAGTAAAAGACATTGTTGCAAAGTACGAACTTGATATGAAAGTGTGTGATATTGAGTTTCCGTTTGAAGGTGGCAAAATTGTTATCAACTTTACAAGCGACAATCGTGTTGATTTTAGAGAGCTTGTAAAAGAACTTGCAAGCACATTACATTCAAGGATTGAATTAAGACAAATTGGTGTTCGTGACCAAGCAAAAAATATTGGGGCTCTTGGTGTGTGTGGCAAAGAATGTTGTTGCAAAGAGTATTTGTCTGACTTTGATAAGGTATCTATCAAAATGGCAAAGAACCAAAATTTGTCACTCAATCCAACCAAGATATCGGGTATGTGTGGCAGGCTCATGTGTTGTCTAGCATACGAAAATGATTTTTATGCAGAACAAAACAAGTTGATGCCAAAAATCAACAGTCGCGTCTCAACGCCAAGTGGTGTAGGACAAGTCATATACAATGACATCTTAAAAGGAGAGGTCAGTGTAAGACTTGAAAAAGATGATATGGTCAAGATTGAACAATTTTCATTCAAAGACGTCAAACAATTAGAGAAAGAGAAAAATGAAAAAAAGTGATTTGATACAAAATGGCGAAAGGCTAGACGATTTGCAATACGAGAACTTGTATATTATCCAAAATCCCAATTTGTATTGTTTTACTAGTGACGCTGTCAAACTCGCAAATTTTGTTAAGGCAAAACCAAGTGACAAAGTTGTTGACCTTTGTAGTGGCAGTGGAGTGATTGGTATTTTGGTTCAAGCAAAGTGCAATGTGCAAAATTGTGTGCTTGTAGAGTTGCAAGAACAGCTTGCCAATATGTCGCAAAGGACAATACAGTATAACAATAGGCAAAAGTATTTTGATATTATCAATGCGCCTATTCAAGATGTTTACAAAAAAATTGGCGACAATTTTGATATTGTTGTGTGCAACCCACCATATAGGCAACCAAGCAATATGCAAAAGAGTGAAAAATATGAGATTGCTATTTGCAAACACGAAATGACAGTCAGTTTAGAAGATATTGTAAAGGAATCTTCAAGGTTACTAAAATTTGGTGGCAAGTTTTATATGGTGCACAAAGAAGACAGATTGGTGGACATTTTGTGTCTTTGTAGACAATACAAATTAGAACCCAAAGAACTTGTTTTTGACCCTAGTGCGAGTGGAGCAGGACAAGTGCTAATTCGATGCAGTAAAGGAGGTAGAAGTGGTATCAAAATAGATTTGTACCACGACAAATACTGATGTTATATATTGTAGGTACACCTATTGGCAATTTGAAGGATATGAGTTTTCGTGCAGTTGAAACGCTTAATAGTGTTGATTATATTTTGTGCGAAGATACTAGAACAAGCAAAACTTTGCTGTCTCATTATGATATCAAGACAAAGACCATATCTTATCACAAGTACAACGAACAAGAGATGCAACAAAAAATCATTGATGACCTATCTTGTGGCAAAAATATTGCACTTATTAGTGACGCAGGGCTACCAACAATTAGTGACCCGGGCAATATTTTAGTGAAGAATTTGCAAAAACACAATTTGGAATATACTGTTGTTGGTTGTGTCAGTGCATTTTTGTCGGCTGTTATACTATCGGGATATAGTGCGCCTTTTACATTTATTGGATTTTTGCCAACAAAGAAAAAGGACAGAAACAATCTTTTGAGCGATTACAAAAATAGCAAAAGTGCATTAGTTTTTTATATCAGTTCGCATGATATAAAGAGTGACATTCAAGACATATATGGCGTGTTTGGCATTCGTGATGCAGTTGTTGTAAGAGAGATTAGCAAAATGTATGAGACGGTCACACCTATAAAATTGCAAGACGGATACAATGGAGTTGAAAAAGGCGAGTTTGTACTCGTTGTTAGTGGCAATCAAATGGACAATCAAGAATGGAGCAATTGGTCAATAAAAGAGCATTTGCAACACTATATGCAAAATGGACTTTCAAAAAATGATGCCATAAAACTAGTGGCACAAGAACGAAATATCAAAAAAAGTGACGTGTATAAAGAAGCAATAAATTTAGATAAATAAATTTTTAGACAAATAAATTTGCTAATGTTATAATATTTTATAAAACAAAAAACGGGAATTGCCCGTTTTTTATTTTTTATTGAAAAACTGATATAATATACTTCTAATTTTGTCTACTTCGTTACAATCAATATAATTATCGCAGTGCATTATAAAGTTGATTATCATTAGATTGATAGAATAAAACTATCATGTGTTTTATAACACTTTTGTTATTTGGCAGGCGACAATAGCGCCCACAATATTTGCAAGCATTGCAACCAAAATTGCGTATCTATATTTTTTGACTTTTGTGTTTACAAAATAGACTGCAAGCACATAAAATATTGCTTCGCTACATCCAGCAATAGCACACCCGGCACGCGCAAGATAACTGTCTACTCCATATGTGGCAAAAATATTTTCTAAATAAGCAAGTCCACCACAACCACTAAAAAGTTTGATAATAACCAGTCCACAAAGTTCTTTTGGTATGCCTACCAAATTAAATACGGGAGCAATGGCAGTTGACACCATATCTCCAAGCCCCGACACATTAAATATTTCAATAGCAATGAATATTGCTACTATGTATGGAAAAGATGTGAGCACCAAATCAAACGATGTTTTTGCGCCAAAGACAAAACTATTGTATGCGTTTTTCCTTGTCACAACGCTATACACAATAATGGATATAATAAATATTGGAATGATGTAGTCGCTAAAATTCATTTCTTGTCCTTGGAAAATTTGCTAAAAATTTTGACTAAAATTATGCCACACACTGTACTTGCTGTTGTTGCAATAAGAGTAGGCAAAATAATATCTGCCGGACTTGAACTGCCACTTGCAATGCGTAGTCCAATAACTGTGGTAGGAATAAGTTGTAGAGATGATGTGTTTAGCACAAAAAACATTATCATGGCATTTGTTATGTATTTGCTACCCTTGTCCATATATTCGAGTGCTTTAATTCCTGACGGAGTGCATGCATTGCCCATACCAAGCAAATTGCACGAAAGATTGATAGCAATTTGATTTTTTGCTTTATCATCTTGCTTGCCCATAAGAAAGTCAATGATTGGAGACAAAAGTCTTGCTATTTTTTTATCTAGTTTTGTGTCTTCTACTATTTGTAACAGTCCTAGCCACACAGCATAAATTGCCCACAATTTGAGTGACAAATTTATTGCATTTGTCGACCCGGCAAGCACGGTGTCAAATGCAATTTGGGGATTGTTAAATATCATAAGGCCAAGGCCTACAATTACTACGCTATACCATACTGTATTCATATTTTAAGATATGTATAATATGGCTATATTTATGAAAATACTTTATTAAATAATATTTATGTGTTATACTACTTGTACTTGTTAGTAGGACAAGCAAAAAATATTGTTAGGAGCAAAAAGATGAAAAACACTTATTTTATCACAACACCAATTTATTATGCGAGTGGCAATCTTCACATGGGACATTGTTACACCACAGTATTTGCAGATGCTTGTGCTAGATACAATAGACTGTTAGGCAAAGACGTATTTTTCTTGACAGGCTCTGACGAACACGGACTCAAAATTCAAAGAGCAGCAGAAAATAACGGTATGAAAGTTGAAGACTTTGTCCAAAACAGAGTCGACCATTTCAAAGATGTGTGGAAGGCACTTGATATTTCTTATGACAAATTTATAAGGACGTCCGATCCAGAACACGTTGCATGTGTGCAAAAGATTTTGCAACAACTATATGACCAAGGAGATATTTACAAAGATTATTACAAGGGACTATATTGTGTGCCTTGCGAAACATATTTTACTGAAAGCCAATTAGTAGACGGCAAATGTCCAGACTGCGGCAGACCAGTAGAAGAAGCTAGTGAAGAAGGTTATTTTTTCAAACTCAGCAAGTATCAAAAGTTTATTGATAAACTAATCAAAGATGATAATAATTTTTTAGTACCAGAATCAAGAAAAAATGAGATTTACAAAAATTTTGTAAAACCTGGTGTGAGTGACCTTTGTATATCAAGGAGCACGTTCAGTTGGGGTGTACCACTACCATTTGACAAAAAACACGTTGCATATGTGTGGATTGATGCGCTTGTGAATTATATTAGTGCATTGGGTTATGGCTCAAATGATGATTCTTTATTTAGAAAATATTGGCCAAGTGACGTTCAAGTCGTTGGTCGTGATATTGCAAGATTTCATACAATTATATGGCCAATTTTACTAAAAGCGTTAAACATTCCAATGCCAAAACAAATCCATTCACACGGATTTTTGACTCAAAAAGGTGACAAAATATCAAAGAGCAAGGGTAATGGATTTGACCCTATCACACTATCAAATAGATATGGTGGAGACACCGTGAGATATTGGTTATTAAAAGACGGTCCAATATTCAATGACGTACCATATTCAAGTGAATTGTTTGTAAAGACAATCAATAGTGACTTATGTAACGACCTTGGCAATCTCACAAGCCGTACAACTGCAATGATTGCACAAAACTTTACAAATGTAGTGCCGGAGCCAAAAACTGTTGTACCTAGTCAAGACGATGAATTTATTGCGATGATGAATGGCGTAAAGGCAAAGTGCGATGATGCTATGAAAGACCAAAGGGTAGACAAGGCAATTGAATATATATTTGACCTTGTAAGATATGCAAACAAATATATTGATATGACAACACCTTGGTCTCTTGCAAAAACAGACAAAGACAGACTGGCAACTGTGTTATACAATTTGCATCAATGTTTGTCTATTGTAGCAACACTTTTGCAAGCATTCTTGCCACAAACAGCAGACAAATTGTGTGCAAAATTGGGTATTTCAAAAAGTGATTTTTCAAATGTCAAATATTCTAGAGATGATTATGGTATGGTAGTAGACAAAGGCGAGCCACTCTTTGTAAGATATGATGTACAAAAAGAAGTCGCATTGCTTGACGGAGAAATAAAAGAAGCCGTTGCTCCTGCTCCAAAACCAACAAAAGAAAAGGTAAAAGAAAAAGAACCAAAACAGATGATAACTATCGATGACTTTGACAAAATTGATTTGAGAGTGGGCAAAGTGTTAGCTAGTGAGCCTGTTGAAAACAGTGATAAACTTCTAAAAAACACCGTGCAGATTGGCAACGAAACACGCACGATTGTGTCCGGCATTGCAAAATATTTGAAACCATGCGACATTATTGGCAAAAACGTTATCGTTGTTTGCAACCTAAAACCAATCAAATTGCGTGGGGTAGAGAGTTGTGGCATGATAATATGTGCAGTAGATGAAACATGCGACAAACTAACACTAGTAACCACAGCAGATGATATACCTTCGGGTAGTGGAGTAAACTAAAATGATAGATACTCATTGCCATATTGGCGAAGATGTTTACAAACAAAATATAGACGAACTTGTGTCCACATTACAAAAATATGATGTGGACAAAGTTTTTTGTGTGGGTTATTCAACTGATATGAATAATAGATGTATTTCGCTTGCAAACAAATACGAAAATGTCTATGCAATCATTGGCATTCATCCTAGCGAGGCAAATGAGTGGAATGACCAAACAAGAAACACACTAGAAAAAATGTGTGAAAATAAAAAAGTCCTAGCTATTGGTGAGATTGGGCTTGATTATCACTTTGACGATTGTCCTAGTCGTGAACAACAAAAATTAGTTTTTGTCGAACAAATCAAACTTGCTTACAAATTGCATTTGCCATTTGTTGTGCATTGTCGAGACGCAGTCAAAGATGTTTTGGATATATTTAACGAATATAGCGAATATATCACAAATGGTGGGGTTATTCATTGTTTTGGCGAGAGTTTTGAGAGTTACAAACAATTTGCAAAATATGGGTTCAAGGTTTCTTTTGGTGGGGCTATTACCTTTAAGAATGCAAATAGACTAGTCGAAGTAGTCAAGAATATTCCTATTGATGATATTTTGTTAGAAACAGACTGCCCATATCTAACGCCTGTGCCATATCGTGGACAAACAAATTATCCATACTATGTATATCTGGTGGCAGACAAGATTGCTGAACTTAAAAATATGAGTGTAGACCAAGTCAAGAAAATAACAACGGACAATGCTTATAAAGTATTTGGGAGACTAAAATGAGCAACGATATTTTGAAAAAACACAATTTTACTTTTACAAAAAAATTTGGTCAAAATTTTATATTTGATACTAATTTGCTAAAAAGTATAGTAAGCGATGCTCAAATTGCAAGTGATGATTGTGTGCTTGAAATTGGAACGGGAGCAGGTACGCTCACAAAAGAGATTGCAAATGTTGCAGGACGTGTTATTACATACGAGATAGACACTGAACTAAAAGATGTGCTAGACGAAACGTTTGCAAATTACAAAAATATCGAACTGCATTTTGCTGATATTATGAAGGTCGACACAAATACTCTTGAACAAGAAATAGGTAGAAAATACAAAGTTGTTGCTAATTTGCCATATTATATAACAACACCTATTTTATTCAAATTTTTGGAAGAAGCAAAAAATGTCACGTCTCTTACCGTTATGGTACAAAAAGAAGTTGGCGAGAGAATGTGCGCAAAACACAATACATCAAGTTATGGCACACTATCCGTTGCCATTGCAACACGTGGAGATTGTAAAATAACACGTATTGTAAAGAAAAATATGTTTACCCCAATGCCAAATGTTGATAGTTGCATTGTCAAAATTGATTTGTATAACAAATTTGATATTGTAGATAGAAACATATTAGACAAACTAATAAGAGTGGCTTTTGCCATGAGAAGAAAAACTCTTTACAACAATTTGGTGGCAGGATTTGGAATAGAAAAAGAAAAGGCAAAAGAATATTTGAAACAAGCCAATTTAGATGAAAAAATACGTGGTGAAGCAATTGACGAAGCGACATTTGTAAAACTCAGCAACATTATTGCATCAAACAATTGATTTCTACAAAATGTAACAATCTTCTTAATAAAACCAGTCACATAATCTTTTTTTGTTTCATATTTTTATATAGAATAATAATATCGTGTTAGTATTCTGTATAGGAGAAAATATGTACAAAAAGACTATAATTTTAGCAGATAATGACAAAAGTAATCGTGGACTTGCAACGCTTGTACTAGAAAAGTCTAATAAAGGAAACTTTGCAACAATCAAAGCATACAACCTAAAAAACAATGGCAAAGATTTTGTTTTAGGTATGAACTGTAATGGCAAAAATGTTCTAAAACAAAATATTACTTTTCTAAACGATACATATATGTTTAGATTGCCAAATAATATATCGTTAGATAGCAAAATTGCTTGTGTTTTGACAAATAGAAAAAATCCTATTTTGTGGGGCAGTACATCCAATGTCGTTGGCGAATACAAAAGTAAAATATGTGATTGGATTGAAAATGATGATAAAGAAAGAGTGGACAATAATATTGAAGATATCAAAAAAGAGTTGTCACAAAAAATTCAATCAACCAATGATAGTATAAAAACAGCGCAGTTATTTGAAAGTCCAAAAGAAGATGAACTTGACGAGCAAATAACAAAAATAGTAAACACAAAAAACATTGCAGAAATATTTGATGACGAAACGAAATCAACCGAAAACAATACACCATTTTTTGATAGAATAAAAGATGAAGTGCTTGATTTGTTTGCTAAATATCCACAAGATAGTGAACTTGAAAATATTATACCAAACTCAAAATGGGTCAAAATTGATTATGAAAACAACGGTCATTATTATGTGTTAGGACTAATTTACGAAGACGAACTCAAATATGTGGCCTATGGTATTCCACAAGTAACACGTGGACAAATGCCAGACGAACTAATTGGTTATGGCAGGTGGATACCACTGGACGCAGAAAATGTAGACGCAGGCGGATATTATATGGTATATCAAGACGTCAAAACAGGTAAAAATATTGAGTTATAAAAAAAAGGCGAAAGCCTTTTTTTTTGATGGTGATTATTATATTTTTCTATTTTTTTCTTTTTTTAATTTTTGTTTTATTATCCTTTTTTGTTCTTTTTTATTGTGTTTATTTTCCTGTCCTTGACTATGTGCAAATGTTAGTATATATACACAATTTGCATGAGATTTTGTTTTTAAGATTTTGCTACATTCGTTGACAGTTGCGCCCGTTGTGTAGACATCGTCAATGATAAGCACATTTTGACCTGCAAAACTATGGCCGTTTGTTGCAAATGCACCTTGCATATTATCCCATCTATTTTTAGCAGACAATTCAGTTTGACTAATATTTTCTCTTATTCGCAATAGCGTTGTTGTATCAACGGGTTTATTTAGTTTTGTTGCAACTGCATTTGCAAGAAGTTCTGCTTGATTGTATCCACGAGACTTTTGCTTTTGTACTGACATTGGCACTGGAACAATTATATCAAATGGAATATCAAAATTTTTTAGACCGTCAATCATTATATCTGCCATAATATCTGCTAGATATTTGCCGTTATGATATTTGAGCCTGTGAACCAGACTTATCATTTTGTCAGTATACTTTACAGCAGATATGGCTTTTTCAAAACACCAAGTGTGTCTTTTGCAGTTGTCGCAATACTTGTTATGTTCTAGTATTTCTTGACCACAACGCAAGCAAAGATTGCCACCTAAAAGTGGTAAACTATTTCTACATTTTTCACACATATCATATTTTTCGTTTGATATCTCTTTATTACACAAAACGCATTTGATATGGTTAGGATAAAATATATTTAGAATAGCATGCATAATTTTCATACTAACATTTTAAGTGAAAGTTTAGTTTTTAGCAATCAATAAATGGTGTAAATTTTTTGTCATAAAATGACAGATTACTTTTGGGGTAGAATTTTAGATATTATTATATAATTGTAATTACTACAAAAGTATTGTCTAAATTGATGAATTTTGGTAAAATACCATAGTAAAAGGAAATACAATGGGATTATTTAGTTATTTATTTGCGTCAGATAATACGCGCAATATTAAAAAGTTAGAAAAGATAGTTCAAAAGGTCGAGTCACATATTCCTGAATATGAAAACGTGACAGATGATGAATTAAAACAACAAACAACAATTTTTAAGGACCGTTTGAGTAAAGGCGAGACGCTTGATGATTTGTTGCCACAAGCATATGCAGTTGTTAGAGAAGCATGTAAAAGAGTGTTAAACAAAACACCATATCATGTACAGATAATGGGTGGGGTTGCTCTTTACCAAGGCCGTATTGCAGAAATGAAAACAGGTGAAGGAAAAACTATCACCGAGGCTTTTCCTGCGTATTTGCAGGCACTCAGTGGTGAAGGGGTGCATATTGTCACTGTCAATGAATATTTGGCAAAAAGAGATACAGAGTGGATTGGTAAGATTTTCAATTTCTTGGGTATGACTGTTGGTTGCACTCTATCTCGTATGGACCAGAATAGCAAAAAGGCAGCATACGATTGCGATATTACTTATGGAACAAATAGCGAATTTGGATTTGACTATCTAAGAGACAATATGGCACGTCGTGCAATAGACAGAGTCCAAAGGGGACATGCTTTTGCTATTGTCGACGAGGTAGACAGTGTGCTTATTGATGAGGCAAGGACTCCACTTATTTTGTCAGGCAGAAGTGGCAAAGGTACAGATGATTATAAAAAGGCTGCTGCATTTGTAAGGGTGTTGCGTCCAAATGATTATATTATTGACGAAAAGGAAAAGGCGATTCGTCTAGATGAGAGTGGTGTTGCAAAGGCAGAAAGATACTATAATGTCAAAAATCTTATGGATATTGAAAATATCGAACTAAACCACTATATCAATAATGCATTACGCGCACAGTTTATTATGAAAAAAGACAACAATTATATTGTCAAAGATGACAAAATCTTGATTGTTGACGAATTCACAGGACGTGTGCTCGAAGGCAGACAATATAGTAATGGACTGCATCAAGCAATCGAAGCCAAGGAAAGAGTGACTATAAGGGAAGAAAACAAGACACAGGCGACTATTACTTATCAAAACTATTTTAGATTATACAAAAAATTGTCTGGTATGACTGGTACTGCAAAGACCGAAGAAACAGAATTTAACAAAATATACAATTTGGACGTTGTTTGTATTCCAACCAATTTGCCAGTTATTAGAAAAGATTATAATGACGTTGTCTATGCGACAGCAGAAGCAAAGTATAGAAATGTCATAAAAGAAATCAAGAGAATTCACGAAACGGGTAGACCAGTGCTAGTTGGTACAGTGACTATTGAAAAGAGTGAAATGTTGAGCAAAGCACTTCGTCGTGAAAAAATACAACACAATGTCTTGAATGCAAAAAATCACGAACTCGAAAGTGAAATCATTGCACAAGCGGGTAGACTGGGACAGGTCACAATAGCAACCAATATGGCTGGACGTGGTACAGATATTTTGCTTGGTGGTAACCCAGAGTTTATGACAAAAGCCAGAATGAAAGAACTTGGATACAATGATGCACAAATCGAATTTTGTACATCATTTGCAAATCACGGTGGCAATCCAGAACTTGTTATGGCAAAGAAAAATTTTGACGAACTACTAGCACAATATACAGCAGTGTGTAACGAAGAAAAGAAAAAGGTAGTCGAACTTGGTGGACTTGCAATCATTGGTACAGAAAGACACGAATCAAGAAGAATAGATAACCAGTTGCGTGGACGTGCTGGTCGTCAAGGAGACCCAGGTAGTTCTGTATTCTATGTTTCATTTGAAGACGAACTTATTAGACGTTTTGGTGGAGACAGAATTCAAAGTATGGTACGTTTCTTCAAAATTGATGAAGACACACCATTCCAAGTTCGTATTCTTACCAAATCAATAGAAACTGCTCAAAAGAGAATAGAAGGATACAACTTCTCTATCCGTCACAATGTTTTGAAATTTGATAACGTGCTCAACGAACAAAGAGAAATAATTTATGGCGAAAGGAACAAAGTTCTTGACGGACTTGATATCCACAACGAGATTATTGATATGATAAATGAGTATACTCGCAATCTTGTTCTTGCACATCTCGACCCAGACAAGACAGAAGATGAGTGGGACTTGGATGAACTTAATACGGCACTAAATGGTAAGGTTTTGCCAAAAGACTATAACTTTGTGACATTAGATAAGATAGAAGACATGGAGGCTGACGAAGTCGCTGACCTTGTTGCGCAAGAGGCTATCGCATTGTATGGTCAACGTAGAGAGAAAATAATTAGTGATTTTGCACCAGAGTTCAAAATCGATTGGGATATGATTGAACGTGATGTGTTGTTGCGTACAGTCGACAAAGAGTGGATGGAACACATTGACTTTATGGACATTTTGAGAAAAGAAATTGGACTGCGTGCATATGGCAATCACGACCCTGTTGTCGAATACAAGCAAGAAGGTATGACGGCATTTGAGAATATGATAAATCGTATTCAAGAAAGTGTGGTTACATTCCTATGCAATGTCAATGTCACTAAACCACGTGTTGTAATTGAACCTGCCAAGGTCAAATTGCAAACCAATGCTCCACAAGAAAAAGAATCTGCAACATCAACAAAACTAGTTGATAGAAATGCACCATGCCCATGTGGTAGTGGTAGAAAATACAAAAATTGTTGTGGAAAAAATAAGGTGTAAATATGACAACAAACGAACTTGAAAGTCTATATCAAAAATTAGTGGATAGTTATAATACTGCTATCCACTGTCTTTGATGAAACTAAAATCAAAAATCGCATTGAAGAAATCAAAGAATTGTTGACAGACCAAAGTGTGTATAGTGATTTTGAGAAAAGTAAAACACTATCAAAAGAATTATCTAATTTAGAAAAAAAATTTGACTTAATTGCAACTGTCAAAGATGATATGAAAAACATTGATGAGTTCAAAAAACTAGAAGATGAGACACTACTAGATGATATTGCCAGAAGTATTTTGGAAACGCAAAAACTAGTCGACAAACTCTATGTGGACACATTACTTTCTCACAAATATGATAGTTGTGATGCTATTGTTAAACTGCATAGTGGCGCAGGTGGAACGGAAGCGTGTGACTGGGTGGTTATGGTATATAGAATGTATTCGATGTTTGTGGATAAACTGGGATACAAATTATCTGTCATTGACAAAATTGATGGTGATGATGCTGGTTACAAATCAATAACGTTCAAAGTTTCAGGCGAATATGCCTATGGATATCTAAAAGGTGAAAATGGTGTGCATAGACTTGTTCGCATCAGTCCATTTGATGCAAACAAAAGAAGACACACATCATTTTTGGCGTGCGAAGTGACGCCTGTTGTCGACAATGATATAAGTGTTGTAATCGACCCTAAGGATATAAGAATTGATACATATCGTTCTAGTGGAGCAGGTGGACAACATGTAAACACAACAGATAGTGCGATTAGAATCACGCATATACCAACGGGCATTGTAGTGACTTGTCAAAATGAGAGAAGTCAAATACAAAATCGTGAAGGTGCAATGTCTATGCTAAAAGGCAAACTCATTGCTCTAAAAGAACAAGAAGAAAATGAAAAAATACTAGCACTAAAAGGACAAGAAAAGAAAATTGAGTGGGGCAGTCAAATAAGGAGTTATGTATTTTGTCCATACACAATGGTCAAAGACCATAGAACAGGTTGGGAAACAAGTAATGTAGACGCCGTTATGGACGGAGATATTATGGACTTTGTGATTGCATATCTCAAATTTATAAAAGAATAAGGTGAATTATGTACGAAGAATTAGCAAAAGAAAAATTTGATAATCTAGTAAAGAATTATGAAAATATGGATATTTTGATACTTGCTATCGAATCAAGTTGTGACGAAACGAGTATTGCTGTGGTAAAGAACGGTACAGAAGTGTTGAGTAACATTATTTCGAGCCAAATTGATATCCACAAGCGTTTTGGTGGAGTTGTGCCAGAGGTTGCTAGTCGCAATCACTTGCTCGCACTAAATAATGTATTAAAAGAAGCACTAGACAAGGCAAAAGTGAGTTTGGACGACATTTCTGCTATTGCAGTGACTTACGGTGCAGGACTGGTTGGGGCGCTTATGGTAGGAGTCAATTTTGCAAAATCTCTTGCTTATGCTCTCAATTTGCCACTTATCAAAGTCAATCATATAAAAGGCCATATTAGTGCAAATTATATTGCTTTTCCAGAACTCAAACCTCCATTTATTAGTCTTATTGTAAGTGGTGGACATACTGCACTTGTTAGGACGGTTGATTACACTAGAAACGAACTCATTTGCACCACAATAGATGACGCCGTAGGAGAGGCATACGACAAAGTAGCAAAAGTTTTGGGACTTGGATATCCAGGTGGACCTATTGTTGATAAGATGAGCAAATCTGGTGAACCAAATATACAACTTGTCAAGTCATATCCAACAGACGGATTCAGTTATAGTGGGATAAAGACTGCTGTTATCAATTATGTACACAAATGTAAACAACAAGGTATTGAGATAAACATACCTGACGTGTGTGCAAGCTTCCAATATTACGCAGTAGGACAACTTGTGGAAAATACAATCAAGGCTTGCAAAAAGTTTAGAGCCAAGACCGTTGTTATGGCAGGTGGAGTGGCAGCAAATAGTTATCTTAGAAGCGAACTGACAAAAGCATGTTTGGCAGAAGGAATTGAACTTCGTTTTCCACCAATGTCACTTTGTACAGACAATGCAGCGATGATTGGTTGTGAGGCTTACTTCAATCTAATCAGTGGAGTGGGGCTTGCTGATATGACACTGTCAGCACAAAGCAATCTCAATTTGAAATTTAGTAGTAGATAAAAAAATACCCATTTGGGTATTTTTTTGTTTGTTCTATCCAACTACTTTTAGGTATTTAAGCACCCCACAAAATATGTTATAGGCAAGTTTTTCTTGATAATCATCTGTTATAAGCAATGCTTCTTCTTCTGGATTTGACAAATATCCACACTCAATAAGTACGGTTGGAGTAGATGAACATTGCAAAATATAATAGTCACCTTGATTAGCAAAACTTCGAGCATTATCAATATGTGCAATCAAGTGTGATTGGATTGTATCTGCGAGCTCTTTACTATCAACATTGTTTTGTTGATAAAATGCTTGAATACCTTTTTGTCGTGTATCAGGAAAACTATTCATGTGTATTGATATTATAAGATTTGCATTTGAATTTTGTATTATTTCTTTTCTATTTTCCATATCAGATAGTTTTTTGTTTGATGCGTCGTTATCATACAATCCACCCACATCTGTACGAGTTAGTACTATACCAAATCCAAAATTTTCAAAATAAGGTATCATTTTTTTGACAATGGCAAGATTTAGGTCACTTTCTTTTACATTGTCATCGCTTCCCGTACATCCACCATCAATACCACCATGTCCAGCGTCTAATACGATTGTATATTGATATTTTGGGACAAAAACTGCTTGTGTTGTAAAGTATATGCTAAGTATGGAGACGACAATAAACAAAAAGACAAATATTTTGTATAATAATTTCTTTTTTATTACGACAAATTTCATATTTTAATGTATTAAAATTTTTAAGATAATATGACAAATATCAATATTGACACATCTAATTTATGGTGTTAAAATTTATTAGAAGTAATGTGGGGAAAAATGTATGAGAAACATGGATATCAATATATTTTTAATGAAAAGATATGGCATATCAGCAGAAGTTATCAAAAATAAATTTACTAGTTTTGATAGGCTTTATTATCTAGACGAAAATGCTGTTTTGGAAAAAGAAAAATTTTATTGTGATTATTTCAATTTATCTCCAAAAGATTTTGCAAAATTTGTTAAAGAAATACCAGGTGTTCTTGTTTTGAATCCTGAAACAGTTATAAACAAAAGTGAATATCTAATGAAAGAATTTAATGTGAGTCACGAAGATTTGTGCAAGATTTTTAGGGCAGAACCAAAACTAATATCATTAAATCAAAACAATTTTTTATCAAAAGCAGAATTTTTAATGAATACATTAAAATTATCAAAAAAAGATGTTGGAATTATTTTTAGAAATTATGCAAAAATCTTTTCTTTCGATATTGATAATATGAATGGAAAATTAGAAAAGTTGCAAGAAATATTTGACTTAAATAAAGACGAATTGAAACAAGTTATCAATCGTTTTCCAAACTTGCTTGCACAAAATATGTCGAGCATTAAAGAAAAAGCAATGTTTATCAAGCAAACATTTGACCTGTCTTATGAAGAATTGAAAGAAATGACAATCAATTATCCAACAATATTGTCTTTTACCGAGGCTGGACTTGTAGAAAAGAAACAAAATTTTGACACTGTCAATATTGATAAAAATTTTATTGTAAAGAATCCTAGAATTATTGCTTCGCCAGCAAACACTTTTGTGTTGAGATACAAATTAAATTATGTGATATTTGGTGATGATTCGTTTTTGAAAAGGGGTGGGCAATTCTTGTTTTCAGAAAAGAAAGTTTGGGCAAGATATGCTTATTTGAAAGAAAATAACAGACTCACTTCTCTATCAAAATTATTTTTCTCTGACAAACAATTTGAAAAAAGAGAGGGAGTGGATAGTGAAAGGCTACTAAACAAATATCCACTAAATGAAAAAGTTATAAATTACATAGAACAAAGATATACTGCATTGCAAAAAGAAAATACGAAAAGTGACGAAGTCTCAATTTAGTAAGGAGAATGTTGTGGATAAAGAATTAAAAACATTTTTATCTAATATGAATTTTAGCGAAAACGAAATAAACTCAATGAAAGAGATTGCTCCGTTATTGAATGTTACAAAAGTCTATGAGATAGAGTCGCTTATTGACACACTTGTTCAGTTTGATTATCCAAAAAGTGATATTACTGAATTGTTTGCCCAAAATCCTAGAATAATGACGGCAAATAAAGAGACATTGATTGAAGAATTGACAAAATTAAAAGTAAAAAAAATTGATGTAGAACAATACATAAAACAAAATCCATTTTTTATATAATTATTGTCGATATATTTTATAATGGGTTTTGTATAAAAAAAATGATAAATGTAGCGATATAATGAAAATGCTATATTGACAAATAATGATTTGCATGTTACTATATATTATACATAATTTGTGAGGGAAAAACTATGACAAAGAAAGACGGCGTTTTATATGACGTGAATGAACATGATTTAGAATTATTGAGAGAAAATCCAGAAGCGTTTTGGGACGGGGTTATTGCCATTGGTCGTCGCGCATTTGAACGTGTTAGAGACGAATTGACCAGTTTGACTATTAGTGATAATGTCGAAGAACTTAAAAACAATGCTTTTTGGGGTATGAGAGACTTGATGTATGTGACATTGCCAAAGAATTTAGTAAAAATTGGCGAAGGAGCATTTGCTTATACTGGTATTGAAAAAATTGAAATACCAGAATCAGTAGAATACATTGGCGATGGTGCATTTTATTATGCAGAGAACCTAAAAAAGGTCAATATGCCAAAGGGATTGAAATTTTTGGGAAAAAATGCTTTTTCTAATACTAGAATAAATGAAGGGGATTATAGCGATGTCAAAAACGAAGCCCCAGTAAAAGCGACAGATTTAATAAAACATCTTGTTGAAGAACGTGTAAAAGACAAAGAACGTGGCGAATAAAAAGCATATCAAGCGATATGCTTTTTTTTGTGAATTATAAAACACAAACAAAATAATATATATTCGCCAAAAATAAAAATTAGTCATTAGCATTTTTCAAATAATGACTTTTATGGTACAATATTTTGTATGGAAAAACTTTTTGAAAATGATTATATTTTAGAAAAAGAAAAAGCAAAGTTGCTTAATCCAACAGCACTTGCTTTTGTTGGAGATGCAGTGTATACATTATACATTCGTGGATTAGTTGTCAAAACCCATGATGTGTTGTCTGGCAAACTCCATTTGATTGCAACAAACTATGTGAAAGCACAAGGACAAAGTGATGCAATAGAAAAATTGTTGCCACAACTTAGTGAAGAAGAAATGTATATTTACAAGCGTGCCAGAAACTATGAGACAAAGAGTGTGGCAAAACACGCAAATATTATTGATTATAAAAGAGCAACAGGTCTTGAAGCACTTATTGGATATTTGTATCTTACCAATCAAGTGGACAGACTAAATGAGATATTAAAAATTTGTACGGAGCAAAAATGAGAATAGAAGGAAGAAATGCAGTGCGAGAAGCATTGCAAAGTGGGACAAAGATAGACAAAATAATTGCAAGCAAAACAAGTGGAGACAAAGTCTTTGACGATATTATTGCTCTTGCGAGAAAAAATGGTGTAAAGATACAATTTGTTGATAACAATGTATTAAATAGTATGAGCGTGACAAAACATCATCAAGGGTTGATTGCACAAGCAGATGACTACAAATATTGCAGTGTACAGGATATATTAGATTTGGCAAAGGAAAAGAATGAAGACCCATTTATTTTGATATGTGATGGTATTGAAGACCCACACAATCTTGGCAGTATGATAAGAGTATGTGAGTGTCTTGGGGTGCATGGTATGATAATACCAAAGAATCGTTCTTGCACAGTCAACGAAACCGTTGTAAAGGTGAGTGCTGGTGCAACTAGTTATGTCAAAATTGCAAAGGTGACAAATATAAATGACACAATTCGCGATTTGAAAAAACTTGGTATTTGGGTATATGCTTGCGAACTTGGTGGACAAATGATGACAAAAACAAAATTGACCGGTCCAATAGCAGTAGTTGTGGGCAGTGAAGGATTTGGAGTCAGTCAACTGACAAAAAAATTGTGTGACGAAATTGTTACAATTCCTATGTATGGTAAGGTAAATTCATTGAATGCAAGTGTGGCTTGTGGTATGATATTATATGAGGTGAGAAGACAACGAAATGGATAAATTGAACGAACTTATTATGTTATCCAGATTAGGTGATCAAAATGCACTAACCGAACTTATGACACAATATAAGGGATTGGTAAAAAGCATTGCCAGTCATTATTTTGTCGCAGGTGCTGACCTTGAAGACATTATTCAAGAAGGCAGTCTTGGACTTTACAAAGCAATCATTTCGTTTGATGAAACAAAATATGACAATTTTGACGCGTATGCCAGCATGATTATAAAAAGACAAATATTAAATGCAGTAAAGTCAAGCAATAGAGAAAAAAATCAATCTCTCAACAATAGTATTAGTCTAGAAGACGAAAATGCGTATGATATACCAAGCAACAATCTAACACCAGAAGAAAAGTATGCATCAAAACAAAACGTCAAAGATATTAATGTTGAGATGAAAGACAAATTGAGTGCGTACGAATACAGTGTTTATCGTCTTCAATTAGATGGATACAAATATGATGATATTGCAAACATATTGGGTGTATCGCCAAAAAGTGTAGACAATGCATTGTCTAGAATAAAAAACAAAATTAAACAAATTATGGGAGAGAGCAGATGAGTTATTTAGCATTGTATAGAAAATATAGACCAAAGAAATTCAGTGATGTAATTGGACAAGAACATATTGTCACTGCTCTAAAAAATCAAATTGCTAGTGGCGAAATATCTCACGCATATTTGTTTACTGGTACTCGTGGGACAGGCAAAACCTCTATTGCAAAGTTATTTGCACGTGCAATAAATTGTACTAATTTGCAAGATGGCAGTCCATGTGGCAAATGTGACGTGTGCAAGGGACTAGCAGACAGTAGCAATATGGATATTTTAGAAATAGATGCTGCAAGTAATAATAGAGTAGACGAAATAAGAGAACTTCGAGAAAATGTCAAATATCCACCAGTTGTGGGTAAATACAAAGTATACATTATTGACGAAGTCCACATGCTAACAGATAGTGCCTTTAATGCTTTGTTAAAGACTTTGGAAGAACCTCCTATGCATGTCGTATTTATTTTGGCGACAACCGAAGTTCAAAAACTACCAGCAACCATTCTTTCTCGTTGTATGAGATTTGATTTTAAGCTTGTTGATTACACAGAGATTGCAAAACTTATTACAAAAATATTTACAAATGATGGTATCAAGTTTGAGCCTGAGGCTGTCACTCTTATTGCAAGACTAGGCAAGGGAAGTGTGCGTGACGCATTGTCAATTGCCGATATGTGTGTTGCATATACCAACAAAAATGTCACATTTGACGCTGTGTCCAACGTAGTTGGCTCCACTAATTTAGATGTACTAAACACATTGGTTGACAGCATGCTTGAAGGCAATATCAAAAGTCTTATGGGTGAGATTGAAAGCATTTCAAAGTCTGGTAAAAATATGGGAGTGCTTGCAAATGATGTGGCAGGGTACTTGCGAGACGCTATTATTACAAAAACTTGTACGAACTACAAAGATATTTTGAAATTGCCAACCAATTTGTTGGATAATTTAGAAAAATTATCGAGCAAATATAGTGTAGAAGATATGTTGTATGCAATGCGCAGTTTTGCAAGTTTGGAACAAGATTTTAGATATACAGATAGTCCAAGGACGTTGTTTGAAATAACAGCGCTTAGTGTATGCACAACTCGTCCAACAACACTAGAAGCATTGGACAAAAGGGTAACAGCACTTGAAGAAAAATTAAAACAGGTGAATCCCTGAATATAGAGCCAAATTACAAAATGAGATAATTAAAATTAAAGAACAACAAAATAACATTTCATGCGCAAAAATTTTTGGATTAATACTAATCAAACTTCGTGAAGAAAAAGAATATGCATTGCAGTCAATGTTATCGTCTGTAAAAAACTATGATTGTAATGACAACGAAATTACTTTTTATGTCGAAGATAAAGAAATGGAAAACGCGTTAAACAAAAAGGACCATTTTGATAAATTGAAAAAAATAGCAAATAGTATTGGTGGGTATAGCATAAAAATTTGTTATAAAGAAGTCAAAAATGGCAAAAGCATCATAGATATTTTAAGAGAAAAGTTTGAAGACATTATAATTAAATAAGGAGGATATTATGTATAGACCAAATAATTTTGGTGGAGCAAATATGCAAAGCCTAGTCAAACAAGCACAAAAGATGCAAGAGGAATTACAAAAGAATATGGCAAGGGCAGAAGAAGAACTTGAAAATGCCGAACTCACAGCAACTGCTGGTGGCGGTATGGTGAGTGTGACAGTGAGTGGGAAAAAGACAGTCAAAAATATTACTATAAAACCAGAGGCAGTCGACCCAGATGATGTCGAAATGCTCGAAGATATGGTGCTTGCTTGTGTCAATGAAGCCCTTGCAAAAGCAGACGAACTAGAAAAACAAAAGAAAGGCAATGCAACAGCAGGAATGGGTGGTCTTGGAGGACTATTTTAATGAAAAATATTGAAAGTATGGAGAAACTCATCTCTGCTCTTTCTATGTTGCCAGGTGTAGGCAAAAAAACTGCCGAAAGATACGCATACAGTATAATAAATATGAAAAAGGAAGATGTAGAATATTTTGCTTCTGCTTTGATTGAGGCTAAAAGCAACATCAAATATTGTTCTATTTGTGGCAATTTTACAGACAAAGACGTTTGTGACATATGTTCTTCTAGAAATAGCGATACAATTTGTGTGGTAAAAGACCCAAAAGATGTCGTTGCTATCGAAAAAAGCAAGGGGTACAATGGGTTATATCATGTATTACATGGTATTATATCACCACTCGAAAATCGTGGACCAAATGATATTCGTATCAAAGAATTGGTACAAAGAGTATCAAGTGGCAATATAAAAGAAGTCATCGTTGCAACCAATCCCGATGTAGAAGGAGAGGTTACTGCTACATATATTGCAAAGATTCTAAAACCACTTGGCGTCAAAGTGACGCGCATTGCACAAGGTATACAAATGGGCAGTGATATTGAGTATGCTGACGAAGTGACTTTATCAAAAGCATTGTTGGATAGAAAAGATATATAAAAAAGACTAACATTTGTTAGTCTTTTTATTTTTCGTCTTCAATTTCTTTTATATCTGCTTTGTCTTTTATGGTTTTTTCTATTTGATGTTTATAGAATTTGTCGTTAGTCAACTTTATTAAACTTTTCAATGGTTGTGGTGCAAGTTTTATATTATCAGTATTATCAATTTTGCGTAATCCAATATGCGTTTCTATCATTGCGTCGTATGGACTATATATTTGGCATTTGAGTCTTCTATAATGAGATTGCAATTCATATGATGGAGACGCTAGATAATCACTACGGTCATTTGGCACAAATAATATTAATTGATTTTTATTGTAACAAGCGTCTTTGCATACTAAATCAAACAACAGTGAATGTATTCCTTTGTTCCTATATTGAGGTGTGGTATAAGATTGTGATACGTAGTAGTATTTACTATTCTCATCTATTGGCATTCTTGATTGACTAAATTGTTTTGCGTCATTGTCAACACTATATTGTAAATAAGCGACTTCGCTACCACTTTCATTAAATGCTTGAAAATATCTTAAATTAGTATCATGGAATATAACCATGGCAATGTACAACAATGTATCGTTTTGTACATATTCTTTTACAGTTATATCATAATCATGATAAAAATAATTCGCGCTGGCAATTTTATTTTTTATCAAAGAAATTACTGTTTTTTTATCCATTGTTATTCCCAAAAATATTCCTTATAGTTTCTTCTCCTGCAATCATCTAGTATTTCATTACTGATTGGTGTAGGGAGTTTAGAAGATGCTTGTTTGTCAATTTCTATAACACCAAAATAATTTGAATTATCTTTTATATTTTTGATATTATTGATATCTGCCATATAGGATATTATGTTTTTGTAGTCTTCTTGAATGCTAATTATTTTACCTTCAGGACTTATTTCAAAATTTTCAATAGTCATATTATTAGAAACAACATCATTGCCCTGAAATACATTGACAATCATTTTGCAACTAGCAATTTCTTTTGCGCTACCATTTATACTTGCAACAACGTCAATATCGACTTTTTCATCTTTTCTTGCAAAAAAATAGAGTAGTTCGCCCAAATCTCTATCTTCTATTTTGATACAACGAATATAACTATTATCATCATGTTTGTTAAATTCATTTGTTCTTTTTTCCAATTCTTTTAATAAAGTATATTTCATATTTTACCTCTAAAACTTTTAAGTATACAACGTAAATATTCTATCATATCATTTTCCACATTTCAATACTCAAAATAATGTTTTATAGTACATATTTACCAATTTTTGCATATATTTATTATAGAACAATTTCTAGGGGGAATATGGATTATAAAGATTTTGTAGAAGGGTATGATGATATTACTATGGCCAATTTGCAAAAAGGATATGACCCAGTTGTAAGCAGTATAACAAAAGCACAACAAAGGAAAAATCAAATAGTGGACAGTTTGCTTGAAATACTTGCAGAACAACATATGTATATCAATTGTTGGTGTAAATATTATAAAAAATATTCTAGACTTGATTTACATTCTATTCAAGAAAGGTGCAACAAGATTGTTCAACAATTTCAAAAAGATTATCCAAATTTCAAAACGTGCGACATAGATAGCAAACAATATAGATATGAAAGGTATTTATATATGATTTCTTTTCTTGCAATCAAGATTTTGCAGAGCATAAGACACATATTTGAATTGGACAATAAATGGTATTATGAACAAGGGAAAAGTGTTTTTGATTTTGAAATCGAACTAATGGACATCATTATTACAAATACTATATAAAATAATAAAAATAATTGAAAAAAAGTGTTGACATGAAAATATTGGTATAGTATACTACAAATGCGTTCACACAAAGTGTGGGTGCAGTACAATA
>CALWPI010000008.1 GCA_944383385.1 uncultured Clostridia bacterium | reverse complement strand
GATAAGATAGACACAATATTGAGTGATGATATTAGAATGTCTATTAAAGAAAAATTAAATTTACAATAAATAATGAGTACATAATTATTGTAATTTTTATGTAGATAAATAGTTTTGATAACAACAAAGTTAGATTAAAAAAATAGGAGCAATCCTATTTTTTTAATTTTTTACCATTATAATTTGTTAGTACAGATGAATTAAAATAATGTATTTTTGATTTTTCATTGTTATGTTCAATAATTGAGTTATGTAATACATTTTGTATCAAAGTGTCATAATCACATTCAAACAAATAATTCGCAAGACTGCCCGGAATGGTATTAACTTCATTTACAAATATATTGTCATCACATACCATATAATCTATTCTCACAATACCAGATAAATCAAAAATGTCATAAATTTGTCTCGACATTTGCTTGATTTTTTGTGTTTGCATAGTATATTCAGTCGGTTCCAATTGCCTTGTCATAGAGTCCATACTTTTACTCCCACCCATATACTTATCATTATATGAAAGTATTTTGTCATGCTTTTTTACAAGTTCACATTTTGAAACAACAATTTCACCATTATCTCTATAACAAGCACAATTTATTTCGACAAAATTTTTCAAATATTTTTCAACCAACACCTTTGTTCCATATGAAAAAGCATTTGCCATTTTTTCAAATAACTCTTCTTCTTTATAAACTATTTCTATACCTATTGAACTGCCAAGTTTGGAAGGTTTGATAATAACAGGATAACCAAGACAATTAATTTTATCAATTACACCTTGTTTGTTTGTAAGAAATTCATCTTCAAATATGTTTATATAATCGACAGTTGGCAAATGATGAAAACTGATTAAATCCTTAAATGTACATTTGTCTTGTAAAATCGCAGAAGATAAGAGACTAGCACTTGTGTATGGAATACCACATATATCAAGGAGCCCCTGTATACCTCCACCCTCGCCATATCCACCATGAAAACAAAGGAGCGCACAATCTACTTTACAAATTCTCTTTTTGATTCTACCAAACAAATACAAACAACCATTATAAAAAAACACTTTTTTAGCAACAATTTTATTTTGTCGAAAAGTATCAATACTCATAAAATGTTTGCTATATAACATATTCCAACCATCGTCACAAAATATTGGAATAATATTGTAATCATCCTTGTCAATAGCCTGCATGCATTGTACACCTGTTATTATACTAATATCTCGTTCAGGACTCGCTCCTCCAAACATAACAACCACATTTTTCATATCACACCTCATAATTGTCAGGCAAATTTGTTTGCATCAAAACAATATCATTTTCGCCAAATTGATTAAAATTGATTTCTTCTATTCTGTTTACAAAATATACCTTGTTTTTGTCAATATACTTAATCATATTGTCATAATTTAGCCTACCAATGATAAAAACCATATCACATACATCATTTATTTTTCGTGATAATATTTCATTATTTTTTGATATATTTTCGATATCATCAACGATTCCTGATGTAATAACGATTTTGTTTTTATCAAATTTTTCCAATACTTCAAGTGCAGACAACGCACCTTTTATATTGATGTTGTAACTATCATCTAACACCAAAGTTTGACCAATAAATTTTCTTTGCAATCTATGTTCAATTGCTTTTGTTTTTTGTATACCTTTAATTATATTTATATCACTTATATTCAATTCTTTTGCGACCAAGATTGCAAACATTATATTCTTAATATTATGGCTCCCAAGCAGTGTTGTAGTTATTATCATTTTTTTACTATTGTAATAGCAATCAAATGTAGTATATGCCGATGCGTGTTTTATATTTTTTGCAAACACATCTTTGCCCACAACTAGATTTTTTGCTTTTTCATTTACGTGTGACAAATCTTTTGCATAATCGCACTCACTGTCATATATAATGCACTCTTTTGCATATTTTAATATCTTGCACTTTTCTTCTACAATATTTTCTATGCTACCAAACGTAGATAAATGTTGTGGAGCAATACCACTAAGTATTGATATGTCTGGTCTTATTATACTACACAATTCATCAATATCTCCAACGTGGTCTGCGCCATATTCAAGCAATAATATATCATGTGTATTATCTAGATTTTTTACTGTATATGCAATACCCATTGGAGTATTGTAATTTTTTGGACATACACATACATTATATTGTTGAATCAAAATATTATATAAAATATTTTTGATTGATGTTTTACCAAAACTACCAGTAACAGCAATTACTTTTATATGTTTTCTGTGTTTTTCAACTATTCTTTTTGTTTTATTGTTTATTCGTTTTATATTTATTTTTTCGATTGGATATATTAGAATGCTTGATAATATACAAATAAATGGTTGAAGCAAAAATACTATTCCTAGCACAGAATATTTTGTATATTCAAAATAACAATATGATATATGCAAAATAGTAAAAGTAACCAATATATTTAATACAATGTATGTAAATATTAGCCTAAACAATCTTTTTGTGTATTTTATTGGTACAATTGATTTTTTGTTATATTTACAAATAACTAATGAATAAAAAAGCAATGGAATACTTATAAAATATAAGCAATTCAAGTCAATGGCACATACAATTTGATTTATAATATCAAATGCGACAAAATCAATTATACCTATCAAAATAATTTGTAAGGTAAACTGAATATTGTTTGTATTATAAAAGTAATTAATGGTGTTTGATAAACTATAATGATTTTGTTGAAATATATGAAAATACCGTAAACATACTACAAAAGAAACACATACAAACAAAATGCCAATCAAACAAACAAAGACAATTTCAATCACACTCAAGTCTCACCTTCTATTAGTTGTTGAATGAAATATGTGTGCTTCCAATAGGCAAAATGCGACCCTGATACAAATTGTAATTTTGAATTTTTGATATTTTTATGAAAAGTTTTTGCCATAGATATTGGAGTGTCTATATCATTTTTACCCCACACTAAAATAGTTGGTACACATATTTTTTTTGCTAAAAACAACAAATCTTCATTGACTATTTTTATAAAAGATAATTTTTGTATGTCATTTAATTTTTGGTAATCTTTGCTACCTGTAAATAATTTGATATGCAGTCTTTTACAAATCTTATACATTTTGACTTTGATAAATTTTGAAAAACTTTTTTGAACAATACCAGCACTGTCAATTAGTACCAATTTTTTTACTGGCAAATCAAAAATGCTTGATAAAATTATTGCAATTCTTCCACCGAATGAATGACCCACAATAATTAAGTGCTTATATTCAATTTGTTTTATAAAAGTAAAAACTCTAATAGCATAATCATAGACATCATATCCAAACTGCATATTATCTGGCATAAGGTCGAGCGCATACGCTTTGTATTTTGATATCTCTACAAATCGTGACATAGAACTTTTGTCTTGACCCCAGCCATGCAAATAAATGATAACGGTATCTGTTTGATTTTTGTTTGTTATATACTCCACACACATCTCCTACTTTTTGTTATGAAATAATATAGATTTTTGACACAAAAAAAACACAAGAAGATCTTGTGTTCAAAATTATTTATAATTTTAGTTGATAAATGAGTGCGTCTTGGTCACCATAATATTTCTTTCTAACATTGATAAGAGTAAAACCATATTTTTCATAAAAATATTTTGCGTCATTGTCTTGTCTCACTTCTAAAAAAATGTTTTTGATATTATGAGATATACAATATGATTTTACGTTATCCATAAGTTGTGTGGCAACATTTGCTCTACGATATTTTTCGTCAACTACTATTTGGAGTATGTCAACACTGTCAATATTATCAACAAAACTCACAAATCCTAAAATATTGCTATCTTTTTTACATACAAAATAATGATGTCTGGTTGTAGTAATATCCATTACAAATTCTTCTTTGCAATATGGATGCGCAATATATTTGTTTTGCAAATCATATAATGTTGACACGTCATCTTGCTGTACATTACTTATTTTGTAATTTTTCTCTTTCATTTGCTTCTCTTTCTGCTTGTGATAATTCAAGATAGAATGTCTCAATTTCGTTGCTGTCAATCAATTTGTTTTTTGTAATTTTGTCAATGCTTGTTTTAAGTAATAGTCTAGCAAAATCTATATCACTACTGACGTTTGCAAATTTAACAAATCTTTCAATATTATCATTTGATAACAAGTATACTGGACTATTGCCAAATCTATCAAGCGCAACACTGTCGAGTATAACACCATATTCTTTTGCAGTATGATTCTCGACCACACAGTAATACATACTTGTATGCGTGCATGGTATTAGTATGACTCCATTTTCGACCGTATCATACATTGTCTCAAAATTCGTGATTGTGTATGCCTTTTTATTTAGAGCAAAACAAAATGCCTTGATTGTGCTAATTCCCACTCTAATACCAGTGAATGAACCAGGTCCTGTTACAACGCCAAAGTAGTCGATATCTTTTAGAGTTGCATTTGCTTTTTGCAACAAAACATCAATGGTTGGCAACAATGTTTCGTTGTGTTTTTGCGTTGAGTCAATTGTCTCAATATATTCTACATTATTTATCTTTGCAACAACATAAGCCGTTGCTTTTGTAGTGTCAATTGTCAAAAAATTCATCTTATTTCTCCATTATTATTGTACGGCTATCGCCTTCATTTTTTTCTATTGTAATATTGATTGTTTTTCTGCCGACATAATATTCTCCAACATTATCAGGCCACTCAACCAATACAACTGTATCACTTGGTGTATTGAATACGTATTCATCAAATCCAAATTCTTGTACTTCCAGCGCATTATTTATCCTATACAAATCAAAATGCACAATATTGAGTCTTTTGCCCTCATATTCTTTCATTATTGTAAATGTTGGACTAGTGACATCATCTTTTACACCCAACTCATCTGCAACAAATTGTGTAAAGGCAGTTTTTCCTGCCCCCAAATCCCCACGAAGTAGTATGAGTTCTCCACCTTGCAAAGTCCTTGCAAATTTGCGTGCAAATTTTTCTGTTTCACCAATATTAGAAACAACTATCTTTTCCATAAATTACTTTTCACCTTTTATTACTTTATATATCAATTTTTTCTTCTTATTTTTACTTGAAATTGTTATTGCTTTTTCTATATCTTCTATTGTTGATTTGCTTATTTTGTTGTTACTGTGTATTGTTGCAATAACATCATTTACATTCACTTTTTTAGATATACTTGCAAGTTCGACCCCTTCAACTTTTTTGTTGTCGCTATTTAAGGCTAGGTGTTGCACTGCCTTGGCAATACCATATGCATCAATATGAGTAATATAACCATTGATTTTTGCCTTGACCTGGTATGTATATTTGCTTTGTGGCAAATTATCTGCGACTCCAATATCCCCACCAAGTGAAGAAATAATTCCATCAAATTTATGACGTGCTTTATGTGTTTTCAAACTATCTTCTACAAGAGATTGTGCGTGTTTTTCATCACAATTTGTAGCAAGTACAACTAGTCTTGTAGCAAAATATTTTGATAATGTTAGCAAGTCACAACTATTATTATCTAGACATGACAAAACATTTTTTATCTCATAAACACATCCGACGCCAGTACCCAGTGGGCTGTCCATATTTGTTACAATGGCTTCCATTTTTCTGCCAAAATGCGCGCCAATTTCCACCATAAGTTTTGCAAGAGCAATGGCATCTTTTTCCGTTTTCATGAAAGCACCACTGCCAAACTTGACATCAAGCAAAATAATTTTTGCACCACTAGCAAGTTTTTTACTCATAATCGAACTTGCAATCAATGGTATGCTATCCACGGTGGCAGTTTTGTCACGCAGAGCATAAATTGCCTTGTCTGCTGGTGCAATATATGCAGATTGACTAATTATAGCACCATGATTTTTCTTAATCAATTTCTTAAAAACATCTTGCGACACATCTGCTTTATAACCGTCAAACACTTCTAGTTTGTCTATCGTCCCACCAGTAAAGCCCAGTGCTCTGCCACTCATTTTTGCAACATCCACACCAACACTTGCAAGTATTGGAACAAGTATGAGTGATGTACTGTCGCTCACGCCACCTGTGCTGTGTTTGTCAACAACAGTTGTATCAAAACTAATGACGTCACCACTTTTCATCATAATTTCAGTTAGAGCAAATGTTTCTTTTTTACTCATACCACCCATACAGATTGCCATAAGCCATGCACTCATCATATAGTCTGGTACTGTGCCTTTTGTATATCCACTGACCATATAGTCAATCTCTTGATAAGTATTTTCTAATCTATGACGTTTTTTCTCAATAATATCATAAGCTGTCAATGTTTGAATGTTTGACATGACTTTTTCTCCTTTCTAGCCATTTTGCAAATAATGGCACAATAGCAGTTATCGAAAATGACACAAAGAAATGAACAAGCGAAGTAGATACTATTTCATTCCCTATCAATCCAAATAACAGATATATTATAGCACAAAAGATATAACCAGTGATAGCGATTATATATTTATTTGCAACTGTTGTTTTAGGGTCAAAATGAATAACTTTTTCATTTAGAATATGTCCTATCGATACACCCAAAAACAAACATAAATACTTGTAAATACTAGTATGACTCGATTGTGTTGCAATCAAAATAATAATAGCAATAAAACAAATCACAATGCCAACATATAGTACATATAATATATTCAACTTTTTCGTCATATTGAAAAGACTAATAAACAATTCACACAATACAACGATGACTGCGCCAAATAATAGTCCACAAATAACGTCAGTCAAATAATGTTGTCCCAAATACATTCTAGACAACGCCACAAGAATGCCAAGAATGGACGCGCCAATTATATATGTTATCCTATGAGATTTTTTCTTACTATTTCTAAAAATATCATAACCTATTTCTGTTGCAATAACAGAATACGATTGACTATGACCACTTGGAAAACTGTATCCAGTTGCCGTATGAATATTCCTAATAGATTCATCTGCAACATATGGTCTAGGACGTTTAACAATAATTTTTGTAACATTATTTATTATTGCGCTCAAACAATAAATTAGTCCTAGTCTAATTGCACTAGATTTTGAAAAACACCAATATAATAACGCAAAAACAGCGAGAAAAAACATCTGCTCGCCACAAAGAGTAATAATATAAAAAATAGTGTCCCATACACTGTTGTGTATACTTTGTATTGCTTTTATTATTTCAATTTCCACGATTTCACCTAAGTAAAGTATACTTATTATACCCAATTTTGTAAAGTAAATGAACTTTTGTATGTTATTTGCATTCTGTGACAATAATAAGTTATTAGTAGGTGAAAAATGTCTAAAAAAATTTTAATTATATCCAATATGTTATTTTATAGTTTTGTATCGTTTTTGTTTTCATTTATTTGGATACAATATTATAGTCAAGAACGAATAACAGCGTTAGTACTTTCTATAATTGTGGCAAGCATTGTATTAGTTTCTTCATATATTATACAGAATAACAAACTCAAACAATTTTCATATTCTTCAAAAGAAGAAAAATCACTTAAACAATT
Organism: uncultured Clostridia bacterium; assembly: GCA_944383385.1. Taxonomy (GTDB): domain Bacteria; phylum Bacillota; class Clostridia; order Christensenellales; family UBA1242; genus CALWPI01. The sequence goes on along the minus strand of CALWPI010000008.1, from coordinate 20,436 downwards.
TACAAACTACATTCTATATTCCAAAATGGATAAAATCAATCAACTAATAGAAAATACTTTTGTTGATTATTCGCCAAAACGAGAACAAAACAAAATCACAATAACAAAACAAAATCAAAAAATAGACATATATAATTTGTGTCACACTCCACTACTATGCATAAATGATATTTTTGCCTTTATAAAGGTAAATAATATTGATTGCACAGTACCCAATATTATAATGTGTATTGATATTGACAGCGACAGTTTTGATACACTTAAAAAGATGAGCGATTATGACTTTGTCATATGCAAAATCAAGGATATATATGAGATATGTATGACATATAACACATTGCCAAAAGATATTCCTCAAATTAAAAATAAAAAAATTACTTTTGCTGATATTCTAAAAAGTGCAATATCAAAAGATAAGTGGAAAGGATATTTGTTTGCAAGTGTGACACTTGCCTTTTACAGTCTATTTGTTATAAGTAAAATATATTATTTGATTTGGTCGACAATACTAATTGTTTTGTCAGTAGTATCCTACTATGATATTTTCAAACATTCACAACAAAAAACTAATGCAAAAAATATTTTGTTATAAAAAAAGACCCTCACAGGTCTTTTTTATATTTCATAATGTTTAATACCCTTTTTTGTAGAGTATTTATATAAAATAATTTTGCTCCCCACAATATGCACAACTGAACAGTCACATTTATCTGCTAGAATTTGTGCCACTTGTGTAATATCTTGCTCACAACCCTTTTGCACTTTGACTTTGATTAGTTCGTGTGCCAATAGATTGTCACAAGTATTTTTTATAACAATTGGTGTCACACCATTTATTCCAACACTGACAATATCTGGTATGCCATTGCTATATGACATTAGTTTTGCTCTTTGTTTTGTATTTAACATATTTTACTCCGTATAAATAAATTCTATATTTGTCACTTTGACTGTGTCGCCTTCTTGCATTCCCTTTGCTTTTAGAGCATCAATGATTCCTTCATCTCTCATTCTCTTTTGGAAGTATGCAAAACTCGACATATCTTCTAGCACAACGCCGAATGCTATTTCGTCAATCAAATCACCTTCAACGTCAAAATAATGTGCATTTTTCTTTTCGATTGTATATGTCTTTTTGACCTTTTTATCAAGCACTTCTTGTTCCACTGCTAGTTTTTCACGCACTGGTAATGTCTGCAATTTTTTAATAATTCCTTCAAGCAATTCATTAAGTCCAATGTGTGCAACAGCACTAATGACATAATACTCAATATTTCCAGCCTTTTTTACAAAATCGTCTATTGCATTTTTATCCTGCAACAAATCACATTTATTTAGAGCAACAATTTGTGGAATCTTACTCACATCATTATATTTTGATAATTCTTGATTGATTTTGACATAGTCGTCATAAGGGTCACGTCCTTCACTGCCTGCAATATCAACCACGTGGATAAGCAATCTTGTTCTTTCAATATGACGCAAGAAATCTAGTCCAAGGCCTTCACCCTCACTCGCACCTTCAATCAGTCCAGGTATATCTGCCATAACAAAACTTGAACCATACGCTTTTACAACACCAATGTTTGGAGCAAGTGTTGTGAAATGATAGTTTGCAATCTTTGGACGAGCGTTACTAACTGATGCAAGCAAACTGCTCTTGCCCACATTTGGAAACCCAACAAGCCCAACATCAGCAATTGTTTTGAGTTCAAGTAACAATTGATATTCTTTGGTTTTTACACCCATTTCACTAAATCTTGGAGCTTGTCTAGTTGGTGTGGCATATTTTGTATTACCAACTCCACCCTTGCCACCTCTAAGTAAAGTGACACTCTCTCCCTTGTCGTATAGGTCACACAAAATCTTGTTGTTTTCAGCATTTCTAATAACTGTCCCTTGTGGCACTTGAATAATCAAATCTTTACCACTTTTGCCTGTGCTAAATCTTTTGCCACCATTTGCTCCATTTTCAGCACGAAAATGTTTGGTATACCTAAAATCAGTCAAGTTTGTCAGTGATGGATTGGCAACAAAGATAATATCGCCACCACGTCCACCATCGCCACCGTCTGGCCCACCATTTGGATTATTTTTATCTCTAAAAAAACTGACACTGCCATCGCCACCGTTACCAGCTTTGCACCAAATTGTCACTTTGTCTAAAAACATACCTTTTCTCCTTGTTTATTTATTTTAACACAAAACAATATAATTTACCACAATCAAAATTATATTTACTTACTATTTTCATTATAATATTTACATCTATCCTTTATTAGACAACTATGACATTGTGGTTTGTGTGCTGTACAATAATACCTGCCATATAACAACAATGTTGAATGTACGTTGGCCCAATCTTCTTTTTTATACCATTTTTTAAGCATCATTTCTGTATCAAGTACATTTTGGCTATTGCTCAGTCCTATTCTATTTGAAACACGATTGACATGTGTATCTACTGCGATTGCTGGCATTTTGTATCCTTCGGCCAAAACAACACTTGCAGTTTTTCTCCCCACACCATGCAATTTAATGAGTTCTTCCATATCATTTGGAACTTGTCCATTATAATTTGCAACTATATCGTTGGCACATGCTATAATGTTTTTTGCTTTCATATTAAAAAATCCAAGTGGTTTTATAATACTAATCACATCAAATATATCTGCTTGTGCCAAATCTTGTACAGTTGGATATTTCAAAAATAATTGTTTTGTCACAATATTCACTCTCTTATCTGTACATTGTGCAGATAAAATGACTGCAATTATGAGTTCGTACATATTATTATAGTCAAGTTCGCATTTTGGATTGACTATCACTTTTTTCAAATCATCATATATTGATTGCGCTATTATTTTATTCATACCATATTATATAAGAGTAATTATTTTGTTGTAAAGTTATTTCGTTATTCTGCTATGCAAATACCTTTATCTTCACATAGTCCTAATATAAGTTGTGATAATACCATTATTTTTTATTTGATAAATTGTTGGATAATTGGCAAATTTCCCATTTTTTATTATTCTTAAAACATTTGGCATGTCTTTTTTATATACGACAATAGACAAACTACAAGACAACCCTACTTGTCTAGGAGTTGAGATGATTTCGTGTTTTATCCTATAAAGTTTCAAATATTTCGATAAGGTCATCACACTATTACGACCAGAAAAAACTATCAAAAATTGTTCCATAATTTCACCTGTTTGTATTTAAGTAATATGCACTAAAAATAATTTTTTCGCATATAAAATTACTACAAATACATTACATTTTATTTAGTTTTTTAATAAGTTGTGACAGGAGAAATACATGATATATTTGGATAATGCCAGTAGTACAAAGAAAAAACCATTTGTTGTAAAATATGCCATTGCAAAAGCAGTTAGAAGATATCTTTCAAATCCAGGACGTTCAGGTCATAAATATTCTATCGTGTCACTTGCAAAAATATATGATACACGTTGTATGATTGCAGATATGGTGAACGCAAATCCAGACGAAGTAATCTTCACGCCTAGTTGCACACAAGCACTCAATCTTGCTATACAAGGCACAGCAAAACGTGGTGGACATATCATCGCATCTACATTTGAACATAATAGTGTTCTTCGTACGCTCGAAAGCCTCAAACAAACACATAATATAACCTACACTATAATTAGACCAAATGACAAACACACAATTTCACAAGATGAGATAGAAAATGCTATTCAAGACAATACCTATCTTGTTATTATCAATCACACAAGTAATGTAACGGGTGATACACAAGACATAAATGCTATTGGAAAAGTATGTAAAAAGCATAATATTTATTTTTTAGTTGATACAGCACAATCAGGTGGACATACAACTGTGGATATGGTGGCAGATAATATTTCTATGCTTGCAATATCAGGACACAAAGGATATTTAGCACTCCAATGTGGCGCTCTTGTCGTAAAAAGCAATGTAAATATCCACCCTATTATCTTTGGTGGAACAGGAACTAAAAGTATGGAACTAACTCAACCAATTGATAGACCCGAAGGATTTGAAGCTGGCACACTACCAGTTGCAAATATTATAAGTTTGTATCATGGAATGAAATATGTAAAAAGGCACAAAACAAAGATAGATAATAAAATCACAAAAATGACAAAATATCTTATTGATAATTTGTCTGGTGTAGATAACATTACACTATATAGTAAAAATATTTTTAGTGGAGTTGTAAGTTTCAATATAAATTCGCTTGATAGCACAACAACAGCAAATATTCTAATTAAAAAATATCATTTGGCATTACGTGGTGGACTGCATTGTGCTCCTATGGTTCATCAACATTTAGGAACAACAAAAAGTGGTGCAGTGAGAATATCTCTTTCGTATTTCAACTCAATGTGGCAGATGAAATATGCTGTGCATTGTATAAAACAACTTGCAAATGTGTATAACAAAAAAATAGTGGTATAAAGCCACTATTTTATTTTTGCATAGTACTAGTATTATCCAAAAAATATATATCCAAAGCCTTCGCTGTTTCTATCACCATTTATTGTTTTTGAATGTTTTATCAAAATGTGCTTTATTGCCATTGGAGTCAAATTTTTGTTGTTTGCAATAAGTCTACATACAACTCCGGCAACGATTGGTGTTGCAACACTTGTTCCACTCATCATTGCGTAATGAGACTTAAATTTGTGATAACTGCAACCGGCTATTATATCAACACCACTTGCAACCACATCAGGTTTGTAATTGTTGTATGCAGGGCCACGACTAGAAAAGTCTGGTATTCTAATCACTCCACTGCCACGTCCGTCATCCATGGCTCCAACTGTTATAATTTTTTTAGATGTTGCAGGCGACATAATGCTTCTACTATCAGGACCAGAATTGCCCCCAGCACAAACAACAGTTATTCCATTGTCCCACAATACTTCTGCCCCAACAACTAATGGGTCTCGAAATTCTTGTGGAATACTGCCAAAACTCATACACACAACTTTTATATTATATCTGTCTTTATTGTCCACCACCCATTGCATTGCTTGTAGTATTGTGGTGGCAGAGCCCTCTCCCATTTTGTCTAATGCTTTTAGTACAATATATTTGACTTTGCTGTCAACTCCACGAAATTTCCCGTTGGATACAATACCTGCGCCACAAAGAACGTTTGCAACAAATGTCCCGTGACCATTATCGTCGTATGGTTCACTTTTGTCATTGACAAAGTCCTTAAAAAAAACAAATCTATTTTGTGGCACACACATATCAATACCTATATCAATACCAGTATCAATTATTGCACAAGTAAATGTGTGTTCATTAGTTATAATATTCTCATACTTTGATATTTCACGAGCCCTATCCATAAGGGCTGTGACATTGCAAATTGATGATATGTACAATATGTCACAAAAGTTTGAAAGTGACAAGATTTTGTTTGCGCTTACCATGCCGGAAACGGCACGAATAAATGGAAAATTTGTAATATGTTCTATATATCCCCACTTTTTCATTTTTTCAATAACACCATAATTGCAATAATAGACTAGAACGGGCAATTTTTCGTTACTTTGCGTGCGAATCTTATTTAGAATTGATTTATCAATCTTTGTCATAGATGTTTTGTAATATCCTCCATTTTTGCCTTTGCATCTTCTGTTAAATATGGAGAGAGCGTTTGTTTTATCTCTTTCAATCTATTTTCGTCAAGGTTGCCATTTGCCCTCTCCCTTCTTGATACTTTCAAAAATTCTTGCATAAGTTGGTCATAACTCATTTTTGAATATTTTTCATACAAACTTTCTATTTCTTGTGCGTCATTTGCATCTATTTTGTTTGCTTTCAATTCTTCTTTATGGCTATTTTTTTTAGGTTCAAATTCACTAAATTTCATATCTACCCCACAAATTTTTATATTTTTTCACTATTTTATTATATGCTTGCATATATATTTATTGTTATATATTTTTTGAGGTAATTATGAACGAAAATTATTATGATGATATTGATAGTATGTATCCATATGGGCAATTCCCAATCAATCATACTGTTGCCGGTCAAGAAAAAATAAAAGCCGAACTCAAAAAACACCATACATATACAGAAGCCTATGCCAATGTTTTGGGCACACAAAAAAAAGATGAACAGACTGTATCTGCCCAAAGCAATGCGCAATCTTCTTTTGATATTCAAAAACTTTTGCCACTCTTTATGAAAATGCAAAATGGTAATATGGAACAAAATGATTTATTGAAAATGATGACGCCAATGCTATCAAAAAATAATAATATACCAATAAAAGAGATGATGGAAATGATGAATCAAAAACCAAAACAATCAAAGACTATTACTCTTAAAGATGAAATAGATATATCATCCCTTGCTCGTTGTGATGAATAAAAAAAAGTAGATACTACCAATCTACTTTTTTTAATTAAAATATGTTTTGTAAAATACAATAAGATTTTGTAATACAACTGCATCTTCAAATATACGTATGTCAAGACCAATCAATCTTTTTATCTTGTCAATGCGATATATTAGAGTATTCCTGTGCATAAACCCTGCTTTGCTTGCTGTTGTTGTGTTTAGTGAATTAGCAAAAAACAACTCACATGTTTCAACCAGTTCACTATTGTTTAGAACTGCTCGCAGTGCTTTTGCACTAAACAAATCTCTACACCTAACTTTCAATTCATCTGTTGACGTATTGAAAATCACTTTTGTATCAAACAATACATAACATTGTTTTTTTATTAAATCGCTTTCACTCATTTATCGCAACTCCATATTCCATTTTTATATATCTATTACCAAGAACATTAATCAATTTATCATCATTTGTAGCAATAATACTTGTTGCTTTGTTTGTTTTAATTAATGACATTATATCTTTGACCAATACTTTTTGTTCTTTTTCATTAAAAGCATTAAAGTCACAATCTATCAAAAACAATTCAACTGGTCTCAATGACAATCTTGCAATCTCCACCTTGACTCGTTCAAAATTGGATAATTCACATATCTTTTTATCTTTTATCTCATCTAATCCATATTGCAAAATAGTGACATCTACTTTTTTAGCACGAATATCTTTTGGTACTTTACGAATTTTTAGGACATATTCAAGATTTTGCCTTACAGTTTTTTTCTCAAAAAATATACCTTTACTACTCATATAGCCAATGCTGATATCATTTTTTGCGTCTATCTTTTTGACTTTGTGTCCTTTTAAGAAATAAGTTCCTTCTGTTGGTGTTTCAAGTCCAGCAAGTATGCGAATCAAACTGCTCTTGCCGCTTTCATCAAGCCCATACAAAACGACATTTTCGCCTTTCTTGATATGAAGTGAAACATCTTCAAGTGTATAAAATTCTTTTGTATAACTCAAATAAATGTGTTCTAATTCTATCACGACGACAACTCCTTATCTATGAACATTTTAGTCAAAATGCACATAATTGTCAATAGGCATACATTAAAAATAATAAAAACTAATTTTGTAAAAATTTACCAATTTACTAATAAAATCATATAATTTTAGTAAAATATATTACAAAAATAATAAAAACAAATTATTGAAAAATAATTCTACAATGGATTAAAGGCAAATTTTTGTCATCAACATAATATAACAAATATGTAGATGCATAATTTGTAAAAATAAAAAGCAAAAAAATAAAACACGAGAATGTCCTCGTGTTTTATTATATGTTATTATTAGTATTCTAATTCGATAAGACCAATTCGTCCGTCTCTTCTTCTATAAACAAGATTGACTTCATTTGTCTTTTGATTTAGGAACACATAGAAATCATGTCCTAATGCTTCCATATGATATTCGGCATCCTCAACCATCATTGGTTCCAAAGTAAATCTTTTCTTTTTTGCAATGGTTGGCGAATAGTCCGTTTCAACAAAGTCCTCAAAACTTGCAAACACAACATTATTTTTATCTTGGGTTCTTCTTGCCTTAATTTTGCTTCCTACTCTGGTCACTTGTCTTTCTAGTTTTGGAATAACCAAATCGATATTATTATACATATTATCGCTTACGGCTTCTGCTCTAAAATAGTAAGTGCCACTAGAAATCGTGATTTCTAGTTTTTCTCTATGTTCTTGGGCTTCGCAGTTGACTTTTGCTTCAACAGTTTTATTAAAAAACTTATTAAATTTCTCCAACTTGCCTTCTAGAATGTCCTTGAACCTAGGAGATACCTTGTAATTTTTTCCTACATAGTTTATTTTCATATCAATTCCCCCTATATCAAATTGTAGCATAAGTTATAATTTATAACAAATCATTTTATGCCATAACGGGTTTATCAATACGAAGAACAAGTTTTTCGTTTCGAGCAGAAATGACAATGACACTACCTTTTTCAATTTCGCCTGACAACATACCTTCGGCAATCTTGTCTTCTATTTCTTGTTCAATCAACCTACGAAGTGGCCTTGCACCATATTCTGGGTCATATCCTTTTTCTATCAAATATTTAAGTGCACTTTCTGTCACTTTTAGGCTAACTCCATTTTTGACAAGTCGTTTATTTAGATTACTTATAAATATCTTTGCAATTTGTGCAAGTTGTTTATAGTTTAATGGATGGAAGACTGTCACAACGTCAATACGATTGACAAATTCTGGTTTGAAATTTTGTTTGAATGCATTTATCAAAGTGGTTTTGATTGTTTCATAACTAATACAATCTTCTTCATCACCTGTCATATTGAATCCCAATTTGCCAGCCTTTGGTAGTTGAGAACAACCAATATTACTCGTCATGATAATTATAGTATTCTTAAATGATACCGTTCTACCTTGACTGTCAGTTAATCGTCCGTCATCTAATATTTGCAAAAGCATATTAAACACATCTGGGTGTGCCTTTTCTATCTCGTCAAATAGGACTACACTGTATGGGTGTTTTCTCACAGCTTCTGTTAGTTGCCCACCCTCATCAAATCCCACATATCCAGGTGGAGAACCAATGAGTTTGGATACACTGTGTTTTTCCATATACTCACTCATATCAAGACGAATAACAAATTTTTCGTTATCAAACACTGCTTCGGCAAGCGCTTTACAAAGTTCTGTTTTACCAACACCAGTTTGGCCCAAAAACATAAATGAACCAATAGGACGATTGTTGTCTTTGAGTCCAATTCTGTTACGTCTAATTGCCTTGCAGACGGCAGTGATTGCTTCGTCTTGACCAATGACTCTACGATGCAATATGTCTTCCATATGCATTAGTCTTTCTTTTTCATTATCTGTTATTTTGGTAACAGGTATTCCCGTCCATTTTGAAATGATTTCACTAATATCTTCTTCATATATTGAGATATTACTATTTGTTTTATATTTTTCTTTGATTTGGTCTTGAAGATTGTATGCATATTTTAGTTTGTCACGACATGTACTTGCTGTTGCAAAATCTTCTTTCATAAGAGCATTTTTCTTCTCTTGTTCAAGTTTTGCGATTTCTTCTTCAAGTTTTTGCATTTCAACAGGTTTTTTGATGCCACGCACTTTTGCCTTACTACATGCCTCATCGATTAGGTCAATTGCCTTATCTGGCAGAGACCTATCCATAATATACTTGTCAGACAAGGTGGCAGCAGCAACTATTGCCTCTTCTGTTATTGTCACATTATGAAATTTTTCATAACTTGATTTTATTCCATTTAGTATCTTGATTGTATCTTCAACACTTGGAGGGTCAATCATAACTGGTTGAAATCTTCTCTCTAATGCACGGTCTTTTTCAATAAACTTTCGATATTCTTCTGTCGTAGTTGCGCCAATTGTTTGGAATTCACCACGTGCAAGATATGGTTTTAGCATATCGGCAGGATTGACCTCACCTTTTTCGCTACCTGCTTGCATAAGCGTATGAATTTCATCAATAAACACAATTATTCTTTTATTATTTTTGATACACTCAATAAGGTTTTTGAGTTTTTCTTCGAGTTCACCACGATACTTTGTGCCGGCCATCAGTCCACCAAGTTCAAGACTAAAAATTATTTTGTCTTTTAGAATGTCTGGCACTTCCCCATGGACTATTTTAAGTGCAAGTCCATCGACAACAGCACTCTTACCAACACCAGCCTCACCAATGAGCACAGGATTGTTTTTGGTCTTCCTACAAAGTATATCTATTAGTCTGTTTGTTTCTTCTTCTCGTCCAATAATTGGGTCAATTTTGCCTTGTTTTGCTTTTAGTGTCAAGTCTTGCCCCATTTCGAGCAAGGCAGGGTCGAGTTCACTGCCTGCTTGTGAATCTTTTTGTGTAGTTTCAAATGTAGCACTATTCATGTTTTCACGATATGCGTCGCTCTTTAACAAACGTAGCACACTTGCCTTCATTGCCTCAATATCTACACCAAAAGCTCTTTTTAGTATCCCTACTGCATAACTATCACTAGAAAGCAACAAAGACACAAACACATGTTCAGTGCCAATATATTCATGACCAATTTGACTTGCAAATTGATTTGCAAGAGCAAATATCTCTTTACATCTTGGAGTCAAATCAATTTGACCAACAACAGCAAGATCACGTCGAGTACTATTTTTGTCAAATATTTTTACTAGTCCTTCAACAGTCACACCAGCATTGTAAAGCATTTTGCTTGTTGCACTATCTTTGACGCTGCAAAGTCCATAGAGCAAATGCTCTGTACCTATTTGCATATTGCCATAAGAGTATGCAATACTTGCAGCATTGCTCAATGCTTGATTGACTTGTGCTGTCACTCTTATTCCATAATACATATTTTGTTACCTCCTATTCTATCAATGTATTTGCAAAAATATTATGCAAATATTTTGCTCTACATTTATCTCTTGTTTCACTATCAATATTTTTACCATACCTACCCATTATATGATATGGTTTTATGCTATCACAAATGTCATCAATGCTGTCTGCATTTTTTATCTTTATCAGTCCTAGCGCAAGTCCAAGTTTGATATCCGACAATAGTTTTTGTGCCTCATCTGTCGACATGATATAACTATTTGACAAAATACCATATGCTCTATGACATTTATCTACTAGCATATCATAATTTTTTTCCAGCAACTCTTTTCTTGCGTTTGTTTCCAAATCGACCAATTTGAGTACAGCGTTTTCAACCATTGTGATGATTTCGTCTTCTGTTTTACCAAGCGTAATTTCGTTTGAGAGTTGATACATAAACTCACTAGCCTTGCTGCCTTCACCACGACTACCACGCAAGACTATGCCCATTTTTGAAATAGTTGCAATTATGTCATCAATGCTACCAGCAATAGTTAGTGCTGGCAAAAACATCATGACACTTGCACGCATTCCAGTACCGATATTTGTTGGACATGCAGTCAAATATCCTAATTTGCTTGAAAATGCATATTCAAACGATTTGTTCAATTCACTATCAATGTCATTTGCAATATCATATGCTTTTCGAAGTGAAAGTCCAGGCATTATGCATTGCAACCTTATATGGTCTTCTTCACATACCATAATGGTTACAGTCTCATCAATTGATTTTGCATAAGCGCCTGTTTCACTATTTTTTAGTAATTCTTTGGAAATATCATTTGATTCAATCGCCATTTGAATATTTAGCAAATTCATTTTGCCAAGTTGAAAATAATCAAAATCGCCAATATCATCAAGTGCATCAAAAACCTTGTCAACCAACTTTTGACAATCAGCATTTGACATCATATGTGGAAATGGCATACCTTTGATATCACGTGCTAAACGTATTCGCGACGAAACAATGACATTACTTTCCATTATGCTCCCCTTGCATCTTTTCTATTTGTTTTTTAATTTTAGCTGCCGTTTCATAATCTTCTTTGTCAACGGCACGATTAATTTGTTCTCTAAGGTCCTCAATTTTTTCATCATATGTTAGTTGATTGTGGTCAAGAGCAGTTTTTCCTACATGATAGTTTGCTCCTTGCACGTTTTCAATGATGTCTTTGAGTTTGTTTTCAAAATAATCATAACAATGGTCGCAACCGAGCAGTCCACTGTTTTTGAAGTCTTCAAAACTTGTACCACAAAAATCACAGACTTCTTTACTTAATTCATCCATACCAAGTGAAATTAATGGGTCGTTATTGAAGAAATTGTTAAAGTCCATCATACTCTTTGAATATGCACCAGTCTTTGTTGCACACTCATCACATAGATGCACTTCCGTTATTTTTCCATTTATATTAGTTCTACTATGGAAAGTAGCCTCTTTATTTTTACATTTATCACAAATCATACTATACCTCCTACAAATTTGTTAGTATATTTCGCAATATCTTTGCTCTCATCTCATCTTCATATGCAATAGGCATTTTGAGAGATTTTGGGCAAATTGCAGATTTGATTACTTTGTATGTCTTGTCATCAATGAGTGACCTTGACACCAAATTATCAAGTATCTGCAAAGATTTTGGATAATCAATGCTTTCCTTTAATTCGTTTATCAAAATATTATGCAAGTAAACATCCTTTGTTGGTGTCACTTTCAATATCTTGACATATCCACCACCACCCCTACGACTTTCAGTTACAAAACCTCTAGCGTAAGTAAACCTGGTGGACAGGACATAGTTGATTTGACTTGGCGACACATTAAAAAAGTCCGCAAGTTCATTGCGTGAAATACTGAGGCTATCATCATTTATAGCATTTAGTATAAACTCTTCAATTGTGTCACTAATATTAGCCATATGCACTCCTTTCAAAAAGTTTGACTATCTTTGACCTTTGCTAGATTATAGCACTGGTATTTAGGCAATGTCAATGGTTATTATATGTGCAAAGTGCACAAAGTTTTAGTAAATTTGATAAACACATTTTGCTTATAAATTTGTTTTTGAGCGTTCTAATACATCTCAGTTTCCTATATAAAATATGTTATATTAATTATTGACAAATATTGAGAAATTACAATAAAAAAACGGCATTTAGCCGTCGTACTTTACAATCTATTTGCAACATCTCTCATTACATAAAATACAGCAAATATCAACAAAATATACATCATAATTGTACCCTCACTGAAATTTATTTGCCGATTTTATTGCACAAGATATTATGTCTTCTGTGTCAAATGTGTATTGTCCGTTTTGATATAATATTTTTCCATCAATCATGGTCAAATCGACATTACTAGTATTTGCACTATGTACAATGCTCCCTACAATATTTTTTGCAGGAAACATATTTACGCTTTGCAAATCTAGTAAGATTATATCAGCTTTTTTGCCTTGTTGCAATACCCCAATTTCATCATTTTGCAATGCTTTTGCCCCATTGACTGTTGCCATTTTTATAATCTCATAAGTATCAAACATGTCTGCTTTATGCAAGAGTGCTCTTTGCAAATTACATGCCAAATACATCTCTCTAAACATATTCAGTGCATCATTGCTTGCAGGACCATCTGTTCCCAAAGTCACATTCACGCCGTTTTCAATAAACGATGTCAATGGTGCAATACCACTACCAAGTTTTAGATTGCTTGCAGGATTGCTTGCAACTGTTACGCTATATTGTGACATTTTTGATATATCTTCCCTATCGGCATGTGTACAATGAGCTAAAATGCATGGTAATTCGAACATACCATATTGTTCAAGTAGCCCTATTGGAGTAGTATTGTTCCTTGTATAACAATCTCCAACTTCTATTAATGTTTCACTCGCATGTACAGTAAATGGTATTTTATGCTTTTTACCATATTTTAATATTTGTCCAAATTGATATTCATCGATACTATAAACACTGTGTGCACACAAAATTGGTTTTGTTAAAGAAAATTTCTGCAATCTTTTTATTTCAGCATCTAACGACATTTCACTAACATTATCTTCTGGCGATAGTGCCCCAACACCAATATAATTTCTAACACCCAATTTATTTAGTATTTTTGCCGTATTTTCTGGATTCATATAACTATCAACAACTGTTGTAATACCTGATTTGATATATTCCAAAGCACTTAAAGCCGTACCATTAGCAAAATCTTCCACTGTTGCTTTTGACTCAACTACACGCATATTGTCTTGCCACCACGACTCAAATGTTGCATTTTCAGCAATTCCACGAAAAATAGACATAGCACTATGCGTGTGCATATCAATAAATCCTGGCATAAGCAGTCCACCATGGCAGTCTATCTCTTTATCTACTAGCCCTTTATATTTTTTGCCTACAAAAGTTATTCTATCACCGTCAACAACCAATTCACCATCAAAAATATCCGGCGTATCAGTAGCCATAGTCATGATTATACAATTAAAAAATTTTGTCTTCATATAATGATTATATTATTTTAATTATTTTTTATCAAATAAAATAAATGCTTACTTTTTTCTTAAACTTTTAAGTAACTGTTTATCTTCATTCTTTACTCTAAAACTATCACAACATTTACTTATTGTTTTATTAATTACAAATTTATTGAGCCTATTATCCCCCAAAAAATAATTTAGAGTAATATCACGATACTTTATAAAACACTCGCATAATAACCAACTAATAGCCATATTGACATAATATTCTTTTTCATCAAAGAACTTATCACAAATTTTTATAATGTCATGTATATTGTCAATAGATAAAATCTTCATCAAAATAATTATTCCCACACGTCTAATAAATGTGTGACGAGATTTATTGTAAATTTGTGCCAACTGAAAAAATTGCTTTCTATTTTTATTATTTATTGGAAACCTAATTTGGTCACAACTAGCCCAATTATCAATTGTAGTAACATACCAATCAAGATAAGATTTGAACAAATCAAAATCTTTTATTTTGCCAAGCAGTTGTGCATAAATTATTGTAAGTTCGTGATTGTCAACCCATTTCAAATCCAGATATGACAAAAAATCTCCTTTTGATATACTTCGTACAATATTATTTATATCAACACACGAAATTGCCAAACATTGGTTTTTTGTATTTACAATTTTTGTTGTAAAGTCAATAGCTTTTTGACCTTTTGATAATTGTTGAATATATTCAAGAAACTCATTCTTGTCCGTTTGTCGCCATGTTCTTATCAATTCCATAAAAACTCCTAATTGTCTACTATGCAACACATATTTTATGGCTTTATAAAGCAGATAATTATATTTTGCATAGCACTGCCAATATAATAAAAAACTTTGCAAAAGCAAAGTTTATTTCATATTTGGGAATAGTATCACATCACGCAATGTTGGTTGGTCAAGTATTATTGACACAAATCTATCAATACCAAGTCCAAGTCCACTCATTGGAGGCATACCATGTTCCATTGCAAGCAAAAAGTCCTCATCAAGTTCAAATGCTTCTTCATCACCATTTGCTTTATTTCTCATTTGTTCTTCAAATCCAGCTCTTTGAATGATTGGGTCGACCAACTCACTATATGCTTTTACTAGTTCAATTCCATCAACTAATACCTGGAACATTTCAATAGTCTTTGGATTTTCATCACTAGGTCTTGCAAGAGGTACAAGATTTGGATAATTATATACAATTGTTGGTTTAATGATATTTGGTCTTATTTTGCGCTTGTACATATAGTCAAATAGTCCACCTAGTCCAACGACAGCATCAATTTCGTCATTATCAAATATGTTTAGTTTCTTAACATATTTTTTGAGTTCGTCTACATTATCATATGACAATATGTCAACACCCAACAAATCGTTTAGTGCTTTGACATAATCAACTCTATCCCATTCGCCACTAAAATCAAGTTCAACACCTTGATAAGATATTTTTTGAGTACCCTTAAATTCTGTCAAAATATCTTTAATTAGTTTTGTGATAAAATCAATGTTCTTATTATAGTCCCAATAACTTGCATACCATTCAAGCATTGTAAATTCTTGCAAGTGCGAAGCATCCATACCTTCGTTTCTAAAATTCTTACCAATCTCAAACACTTTTGGAATACCACCACAAACGACTTGTTTTAGGTATGTCTCTGGCGAAATTCTCAAATAATATGTCTTATCTAGCGCGTTGTGTTTTGTAACAAATGGTTTTGCAGCTGCACCACATGCCACACTTTGTAATATTGGTGTTTCGACTTCCAAAAATCCATTATTAACCAAATAATTTCTAATATAATCAATGATTTTACTACGAGTAATAAAAATATTTTTTGCCTCATCATTACTAATCAAATCCAAATATCTTTGACGATATTTTGTCTCTAAGTCGCTCAGTCCATGGAATTTCTCAGGAAGTCCATTTAATGATTTGCTCAAAAGTTTTACCGAATGTGCCCTAACAGTCAACTCGCCAGTATGTGTATGATAGAGTTCACCTTCCACACCTATAAAGTCTCCAATATCAATAAAGTTTTTGAAGAATGCATAATCATCAGCACTCAATTCATTGACACTCACACTCACTTGAATTTTGTTATAGACATCACTAATTTGGCAAAATGATAGTTTACCAAATATTCTACGGAAAATCATACGCCCTGCGACTTTGACCTTATCCCCGTCATTCATTGACCTACAAGTTGTTATATCTTGTTCTTGGTCAAACTTTGGAGCATATGGATTTATCCCATTCTTTTTCAATAAATCTATCTTGTATCTTCTAATATCTCTCTCTTTTGTAAGAGTCTTAAAATCATCACCAAATTCTAACATATTTATCTCCTAAAAACTGACTTTATAATAGCACAATTCATTTTTTTAGTCAATATAATTAGGTGTTATCAAAATTGCAATTTATAATATTCAAAAAATTTATTCACCTTTTTTACATACTCTTTTGTTTCACTAAATGGTATAACTTTCAATGTTTTCCCGTCTGTACTGTATCTTGTGTCAGCAAGCCAATTTTTCACATTTCCCATACCGGCATTGTAACTTGCAAGCACTGTATTTTGGTCATCAAATATTTCAAACAAATATGACAAATAATATGTCCCCAATTCAATATTTGTTTTGACATCAAATATATCATATTCCACAATATTTAATCTTTGCGCCATATCATCAGCAGTCGTTGTTAATAACTGCATAAGTCCCTTTGCATTTTTGTTGCTTACCGTATATGGGTCAAAAGAACTCTCTACTCTTATTACGCTTGCAACAAGGCCCGGGTCAACATCATATTTTTTACTAAAATATACAATTTCATCTTCATATTTCAATGGATAATAATAATATCTAAATACAATTGACCCACAAATAAAAAACACAATAGACAACAAAAAAATTGTATAAAACTTCTTCATACAAAATTATATCCTTTTTATATATAAATTTATTCATTAAACAAAAATTGTACATTATGTTTTTATGTTTTAAGTGGTAATATTGGAATATAATAAAATAATTTGCTATGGTATCAAAATAAAAAAGAGAGCATTTGCTCTCCTTTTAGTCTGCATCATACCAGTTGTGACCACATGATATGTTCACATTTAGTGGCACAGACAATTTTACAACATTTTCCATGCAATCTTTTAGTATTTTTTGCACAATATCCTTTTCATTTTCTACCACATCACAGACCAGTTCGTCATGCACTTGGAGTATGAGTTTAGATTTCAAATGATTTTCATTAAATGCTTGATACACCTTTATCATAGCAAGTTTAATTATATCACTCGCCGTTCCTTGCAATGGCATATTCATGCTTGCCCTTTCTCCAAATTGTCGCAAGTTGTAGTTGCTACTCTTGATTTCAGGAATAACACGAATGCGATTAAACATAGTCTTTACATACCCATATTCTTTGCAATACATGACATTGTCATCCATATATTGTTTGACTGCTGGATGTTCTAGAAAATATTTTTCAATATAATCTTTTGCACGTTTTACCGAACTGCCAATGTTTTGTGACAAACCATAGTCACTAATACCATACACGATACCAAAATTGATGGCTTTTGCATCACGACGCATCTCATGTGTGACTTCGTCTTGTGGTACGCCAAATACACGACTTGCTGTCATTGTATGAATGTCTTCGTTATTATTGAAAGATTTTATAAGTGCACTATCGTTACTTAAATGTGCCAAAAGTCTAAGTTCAATTTGGCTGTAATCAGATGATATAATGTAACCATTTTTAGAAGAAGGCACAAACATTTTTCTAATATTTCTACCCTCGTCAGTTCTAACAGGTATGTTTTGCAAATTTGGTTCACTACTAGAAAGTCTTCCCGTTGTAGTCAATGTTTGATTGAACACTGTGTGAATTTTGTTATCTTTTCCAATTAGTCCTTCCATAGCAATGATATATGTGCTATACAACTTGTATTGTTTTCTATAATCAATAATCTTTGCAACGATTGGATGCATGCCCTCAATTTCTTTTAGGATATCTTGTTTGGTAGACATTTTTTTGTTTCTTCCAGCCATATTGATACCAAGGTCAAGGAACAATACATCAGCAAGTTGTTTAGGACTGTTGATATTAAACTCTTTGCCTGCAAGTTCATATATTTCTTTTTGCAGCGTATCTATGTTGTGCTCATATTTTTCTTTTAATGATTGCAAAACATCTTTGTCAATTGCAAATCCATTTTTCTCCATATCAAATAGCACAACACTCAGTGGCAACTCGATATCTTGATACAAATCAATCAAATCATAATCTTTTAATTTTGCCCAATACTTTTTTGATAAATTATATATGCTATAACTAGGCACTTCAAGGCCTGTATCTTCTTCAAGTGCAATCTGTTCAAATTGCGTCACTGCTTTTGCATTCATATTGTATAGATAACGCATAATCATCAAATCATATATCGTACCATTAAATGAAACTGAAATACTGTTATTATCAAACGTATGCAACAATTTTTTATAATCAAAAACGTATTTATCAATATCTTTATTTTCAATTAAACCAACCAATTTTTCTAATACATCTTTTTGTGAAATAGTATTAAACAAATCAATTTGTTTTGGCAAATGATATTCTGTTTTTCCTGTATATACACTTATATTGTCGCCTACAAATAATGATAAAAATTTACTATCTTGACATTCATCAATAATTTTGTCGCATATGGACAAATCTTTTATCTCAACTTGCCTACACGTGTCTTTTTGCGTTGGCAATTTCGCATCATCTCTAAATATTTCTTTGCGTTTTAACAAACTATGAAATTGATATCTTGCAAACAGTTCATAAACACCACTGCCAAAAGGATATTCATAGGTAAAGTCTTGAAGATTATAATCAAGTTTTACATCACACTTGATTGTCGCTAATGTGAATGACAAATACGCCATATCTTTGCCATTTATGAGCTTTTCTTGCAATTTCCCCTTTATGTTATCAATGTTTTGATATACGCCATCTAGCGAACCATATTTTTCAATCAAATCGGTGGCAGTTTTGACACCAACACCAGCAACGCCTGGTATGTTATCACTTGCGTCCCCCATTAGACTTTTTAGGTCAATAATTTGACTAGGCGTGACTTTCATATTTTCCATAAGAGTGTCAACATTATATACCATTGTTTCACTAATACCCTTCTTTGGAGCAAAAACAAATGTGTTGCTATTTATTAGTTGCAACAAGTCTTTGTCAGCCGAAACCACAATGTTTTGCACGTCAAACTTACGTGACAACGTGCCAATTATATCATCAGCTTCAATTCCAGCAAGTTCAATAGATTTTATCTTCATTGCTTCTAGCATTTTCTTTGCTATTGGGAATTGAGCCAGCAATTCACTTGGTGCTGGGTCACGTTGACCTTTGTAATCAGTAAACAGTTTGTGTCTAAATGTTGGTTCACTCGTATCAAATGCAACAGCCATATATTTTGGTTTATATTCATCAATGACTTTTATAATCATATTTGCAAAACCAAAAACAGCATTACTTATCTCGCCATGAGAATTAGCAAGTTGTGGTAACGCATAAAATGCTCTAAAAAATAAGTTGTTTCCGTCAATCAAAACAAATTTATCCATAAATGACCTACTTTACAAGTTATTATATATTTTACTATTTTTTCATTATTTTTCAAAACATAAACGCAATAAATATAATAGATAATAAAAATTGTAAAGTTATAAAATAATGATAAAAAAAATTGTTGCAAAAAACACAATGATATGATAACATACTATTGCAATCATTTGCCGAAGTGGTGGAATGGCAGACGCGAAGGACTCAAAATCCTTTATGGGCAACCATGTGTGGGTTCAAGTCCCACCTTCGGCACCAACTGAACCTATCAAGGTTCTTTTTTGTTGGTGGGACTTCTATGCTCTGCATAGTGCAACACAGTTGCCAACCCACACAACTGTGTGGAAGGTAGTCGGGCTCCCCTTCCCCCGACAAATATTACTTCGTAACATTGACAAGTCCCACCTTCGGCACCAACTGAACCTATCAAGGTTCTTTTTTGTTGGTGGGACTTCTATGCTCTGCATAGTGC
>CALWPI010000007.1 GCA_944383385.1 uncultured Clostridia bacterium | reverse complement strand
CTGCAAAAACTGAAAATAAAAGTAAGAATGAGAAGGTAAAGACACCTGCTCAAAAAGAAAAGAGCGAGAAAAAAGCAATTTATCGTGTTGTGTATGACAAGCAAGACAAAAGGTGGCTAATCAAAAAAGACGGTGCAAAAAGAGTAATTGATAGCAAATGTACCAAAGAAGAAGCCTTGGCAAGAGTGCAAGATTTGAGTGAAAGTCAAGACATAAAGTTTGTTGTACATAAAAAAGACGGAAAATTTCAAAAGAAACAAAATTTGAAATAAAAAAATGGGGGAGATTATCCCCTTTTTGTTAATTAAAATTGAAATGGACGTTTTGCGATGTTTTGAGTCGATGTTTCTTTCATGCCTTTTTCACAATATTCTTTACTGGTTGGGTCAAGTTGAAATAATAGTGCGAACAATTCACCCACATGTGTTTGTTTTTCGTGTATAATACTCGTCCATACTCTTTTTGCTTTTTCATCCGTTGTTTGCAAGATATGTTGTTGATACCCATTGATTGCTTCTAGTTCGCCAATTATGTCCTTTCGTATATTTATTATTGTTTCAATATTATTCATTTCCCCTCCAATTACAAAATATATATGAAATAATACAAAAAATTGATAACAAAACTAAAGTATTTGACAATTTTATTTTTTTTGTTGAACGACAAAAATCACAAAATGTCGTGCTTTTTGACATAAATTTTGTGCATTTTGAATAAGTTATATTATTTAATTGACTGAAAATTGGTAGTATGTTAATATTTAGTATAAAAATATAAGGAGGAGACTATGAGCGGCGTAACAATTGCTATATTAGTTGTGGTAGGTGTTCTATTTCTGGTCTTCTTGGTTGCTAGTGGAGTACGTTCGTATGCCAATAGAATTACAAGATGGTTCAATTGGAAAAAACTTGCCATTGACAAACCTGTTAGCGAATATACTAGACTTTTGCTTGATGAAAATGGTCTTGAAGATGTCGAGGTTGTAAGAGCAAAATGGTATAATACTTTGTTTATTGGAAACACTTACAAAGTAAAAACAAAAACAATTAGATTGAGTTGGCTTACAGGTAGACGCCCAACTGCTACTCATCTTGCAAGCGCATGTAGACTTGTTGGTCTTGCAAAAATGCACGCAGAAGGGGTCAAAGGCGTTCGTGCACTACAAGCGAATAGGTGGATTCAAGGGTTTCCAATTTTGATGCTACCACTTATTATTATTGGACTTATTGTTGACCTTATTGCAACAGAATCTATTGGCATGATTTCACTTGTGTTTGCTATTATTGGTTTTGTGTTCACACTATTCCCATTTATTTATGCAATCGCAGTTGGTAAAGTAGAATTTAGAGCATTGAACGAAGGTCAAGAGATAATTCTAAACATGGGGTTGCTTGACGAAAGCGAAGAAAAGAAAATGAAAAAACTATTCTCCGCTTGGAAACATTTGTACAGAATAAATACAATATTCAACTCATTTGAAATTATTTATTTTGTACTCTATGGTATTCTATCAGTTGTTGTCAAAGGAGTATTTAAGAGATAATGGAAAAACATAAGTTTTTAGAAAGAGGCACAAAAACATTTTCAGTCTTTACTAGTGTTTTAATTGGATTGGCTGTCCTTGTCCTTGTCATTATTGGACTTACAGGGGGACAGATTCTAAACGTTTCTGTTGTAGGTTCTAGCGTATTAGCTTTTATTGTTGCAATATTTTTAGGGGCAATGCAAATCAAAGTCTTTGGCGATTACAAAAATCAAAACAAATATCTTTGTGCCGATGGTATATTCTACATTTGCTTGACTATACTTGTTGCTATTAGTGCATTGGTTTTTGTATTTACACCAAATGCTCAATTTGATTTGAGATACTTTATCTTTGCATTTACTCTTGCATTTGCAGTTTGGAAGATTATCCTTGCAGTATTAGGTTTCAAGAACAAAAGATTCAATGCTTTTGTTGAATTGCTAATTGCTGTTTGTTGGCTAATTAGTGGAGTTGCTGTTTTGTTGACTGCAACTATGGAAGGTGAAACCCCACTATATCTATTGTGTGCATCAAATTATCTTTTGGCTCTTGTTACAATTTTCTATATTCTATATTCTTATGTATTTAGAGAACCAACTTATCTTGAAACAGAAGAAGGCCTTAGAATACTTCAAAAAGAATTAGAAGCAAAAGAACAAAGATTAAATAGATTCAACAATCGTTATAATACTGTACCACAAACTCAAACCACAACAAATGAAGAAAAACTAGAAGACAAACTTGCAAAATTGCAAAGTCTAAAAGAAAAAGGATTCATTACAGAAGAAGAGTTTGAAGCAAAGAAAAAAGATTTGATAAACAAAGAACTATAAAGAATATAAAAGGCCACCATTGTGGTCTTTTTTTTGACTTTTTGTCATGACGCGAATAAAATTGGCAAAATTATCCAAATTAGCAATGAGGTGATATTATGAAAACAAAAAAGAGTATTATTTTTATTGCTAGTTTGTTGCTGTGTATTATTGCAATGTTTTGTTTGAATACAAAAATCGTTTATGCAGAAACAACAAACACAAATGAAATTGTTGTGATAGGAGTGGGAGAAATCAATTTTGCGCCTGATATGGCTACTATATCTTTTGGCATTGTTTCAAATGGAGAAAGTGTAGAAGAGTGCCAAAAACAAAACGAGAACAAATTATCTTCACTATCACAAGCACTGAAAGAATATGGAGTAGAAGATGAAGATATTATTACAAAAAACTATAATGTTACGCAAAAATATGACTATGCGAATGGGGCTCAATTAGGATATCAAGCGACATATTATATTGATGTAAAAACAAACGATTTAGACAATTTAGGACAGTTGGTATCAAGGGTTTTGGATAATGGAGCGAATGCTTTTTATAATATTGAATTCGGCATAAATGATTATAATGACGCATATAATCAAGCATTACTTTTGGCATTACAAAATGCACAAAACAAAGCACAAGTATTGACTGGTCAAGACAATCTTATTATCAAAAACATTAAAGAACTAGAATATTGCTATATGCCACAAGCAAAATTACAAATGAGTTATAATGGTATGGATATGTTTAGTGGCAATATTACAATAAGTGCTAGCATACAAGTAACTTTTGAAAAATAAAAAAAGTAGCAAGAAAAATCTATATTGTATACAAAACAAAAAAGAAAGGCATTTGCCTTTCCTTTTTATAATTGATTTTCCCACAATCCATGTAGATTGCAATATGCAAGCACTCTTGTTGCCTTCTCATTTTTGGATAATACAAAGGTTGCCTTTGGCTCATCAGTATAAGATAGTTGTTTTAATGCAAAGCCTTTGTTTGTTTCAAGCACAATGTGCGAAATATAATGTTCTTCTGTCATTGGGTGCAATGTTGACCCCACAACAACAGTCACTATATTTTTGTCTAATATCACTTGTGGTACATGCTTTTCCATAGCACCGTCTGTTGTATTTGGATTGATTTGTTGCATTTGTTGTCCACAACAGAAAAGTGGTGTGTTTTTGTCTACCAATTTTATTGCTACATTGCCACAAATTGCGCATTTATAAAAAACTAGTTTTTTCATATTATTTACCTCTCTATTTGCAGTATAGCAAAATTTTGATAAATAGACAAATTTCTTTTGAAGTTCATATTAATATTAATATTAATATTAATACCACAATTTTTGTTGATACTTATTTTTCAATTTTTTATCGCATATTGGACATCCAAGCCCTTTGGATAGGCGAGTGTTGACACTTTCTTGCCAAGAGTGTCCACACATTTTACATTTCCACCAATATTTTTGATTGCTATGAATGCTTATGAGTCTAGGGTCAATATTATCATTTTTTGCTCTATCCCATTCGCCTTTTAATGATTGACAGGTAGATAGGTTTTGTCTAAAAATAATGTTTTTTGACAACTCGCAGTTATGACAATTAGGACACGTGCTGTTTCGTGTACGATTGGCTATGGTTGATGACCAAACATAATTGCATTTTGAACACTTCCATTGCACACGTTTAGATGAAAACGGAGATACAGTTTCGGGATTGATGTTTGAGATAATTTCATTTGCAATTTGTGGAAATAATGTCGCTAGACTATTTGATTTGGTCGTAATAGTCTTTTTACAATATGGACAGGAAGAACCATTAAAAATATGGCTTATTCTACTCTTCCAACTATGTCTGCATATAGGACATGTCCACCACACCTTGATATTATTGCAACATGACACAAACTCGGGATATATGCCAATATTTGCATTTTTTTCCATATCCCAAAGGGACATAAGATGTTTGTTTTCGATAACATATCCATATTTAATTGGTCGTGCCATAATTACTCCTAATGATTGATTTTTGCATATATGATGATATCATTAGAACACAATAGAAATATATTTTGAATAAATATAAAAATTTACATATTTTTCCAACTAGCCAGTGTCGAAAATTGTTGAGTTTTGTAGTTTTGTATGTTACAATACTAAATACGGATGAGAGTTCGCCCATACCACTCTCGTCCGTATGTTTTTTTGTCAAAGCAAGTACTTTGACTTTTTTTATTGTTATTATGGTTGCAATGGGGACACTTCTTATGTTAAAATCGTTGACTGTATAATAAATATATTATATAATTACAATGCAAAAATTTGTAAAAGGGGGATAAAATGGCAAGAAAGGCAAGAAAAATCAGTCCTATTCATGCTTATACGGTAATGCTTCGTGTCAATGACGACATTTTACTTGATGAATATGACCAAAATATGTTTTTATCTCTACTTTGCAAATATAAGACTTTGGGGTACAAAGTTTTGGCATATGATTTATTGCCAGAAACTATTTGTTTCGTTTTGGGAGAAGCAAAAGACAATCTTGAACTCGCAATGAGAAAAATAACGGTGAGTTTTGTTACAAAGTATAATGCATATCACAAACACAAGGGAAGTATTCTCAAAGACAGGTTTACAAGTATTCCTGCTGAAACATATGACCAGTTGTGGGATATGGTCTTTGACATGAATAATATGAATGGCAAAAATAGTGGGGCAAATTATGCACACGACAGTGTTATTGATATAGATATGGCAATTGCCCGTTTTGGTAATATCAATGACTTTTTTGTAATGCAAGATGCTAGGATAAAAAATAGTAAAAACAGAATCATTTCTGCAATGACATCAAAGATGCAAGACAGTGATTTGGTTGATTACTTTTATGAGAAATATGGAATGTGTCCTACTGAACTGAAATACATGGGAAAAAATGTTGTAAATAGCATTTTGGCAGATATCTTAAAATATACAAAAGCCAGTGTTAGACAAATTGGTAGAGTGACAAAGATTTCATTGAAATTTTTGTGGAATTTTAGCAAACGAACTCGTTCTACTTCGGCACAAACCTCCAAAGAGAAGGAGGTCGAATAGTGGACGCGATTTTACAACAGAAAAAGGCAGTTTCGAAAAGGAAATTGTGGTTAAGTAGATTTCTAGTTTTGTTGTTAGGTGTCACAACGGGGCTCTTTTGTGGTATTTATTTTAAGACAGCGTTTGCCACAAGAGATTCTGGACTTGGCGGTTTGACGGAGGCTATGATAAGAGATGATGAGACTAAAATTGTGCGTGAGAACAAAGATAAGCCAATTATGTCTTTGAATCCAATCAACGCATTTATTGTGGCAGAATATAAGACTAGTCAAATGCAGTATGTGACAATGAATGCGACTGGTAGTATTAATGCTATGAATGTCAAACAAAATTTGCACACAAAAAAATACAAAATTGAAGATAAATATTTTGTGGAAAATATTAGCAAAGGTTCAGTCATACTAGGCATTGATACCAATATTGCAGAAAGGAATTATTATGATGAAAGTACAGATATAGTGCAAATATTTAAAGGGAAGATTGTCGCTGAAACATCTGCAAATTTTGGAGACATGACAAAACAGATGTCTTATGACGAGTGGTATGACTTAAATGGCACTACACCAAAAGATTTTCATCCATACATTATTTCGACTAAAACAGTGGACAGATCTACTCCAATTGAACAAGTGACATTAGACAATGGGGCAGTTGGATACAAAACAACATTTGATCTAAAAAACACATCAGCATTACTTTATGTATCTCAAATAAAAAATTTGAGTGGACTCAAAGATGACCCAATAGTGGATTATATAAATTTGGAAGTATATATAAATGGTGATGGCACACTTTATAGAATAGTAGTAGACGAAAAATATGAAGTCAAGAAAGGTATATATGTAGGTACCAAATCTGATATGATATATAACTTTGAATATACAAAAGCAGAAATACCAACTGCGTAATCTAAAAAGGAGGGACAAAAATGAAGAAGATACTAAAATTCATTGCTACGTATCTTTGTATAACTATACTGACTGCTGTCGGTGTGGTTCTTATTTACAACCCTTCGAACAAGAGTACAGCAGATAACGGCAATCTAAACAACCCGGGCGAAGTTGTTATGTCGACTACGGATAATATTTTGCAAAACATTATGAGTGCGCAAGGATTGAGTGTTGTAGTTGACGTAAATATTGATAATGGTAATAGTGATGACAATATCAATTTGACATTAAATAATATAATTGATTTGTCAAAAGGATTTGAAAACATTGCACTGCAAAGTGACATAAACGCAACAATTGGCAATCAACAAATTGAAGCAAGTCTTGTCTATGTAGAAAATTGTTTATATATTTCTGCTCTTGACGGTAAATACAAAATAACAACGCAAGACTTGATGTCTACAATACAATATGTAATAGACGGATTGGATATAGATATGCCACAGTTGGATGTTGGCAGTTTGGATATCCAATCACTACTTACCATATTTGATAACGCGATACCTGTCGAGACAGAAGATAGTTATACTTTTGATATTGAAATATTTGGTCTTTCATTGCAAATAGTAACGACAAAAGATTACAAAATAAAAAATATTGTAACAGAACCAATTACCGTGGGGCAGATGACCATAACACCAAATATTAGTATTGAATATTTGACGGAAACAAACATTGTTGCACCAGAAGATAAATATATTGATTTGACCCACATATTGAATATAACAGAAGCAATTCAAAATTTATTAAAAGACAAAAAGGTGTCTTTTGTTGCAACGTTGATTTATAATGAGCAAGAATATAAAGCAAATGTAAAAATTGATTTTGTTAATGGAATAAAACTACAACTTGATACAAAATTGTTTGGCAGAAACATTCAAATGACTTATCTAAACAATATCATATACCTTGATATTGACAACATTCATTTTTATTTCAATACTAGTGATATAGATGATGTGGCCGAACTGCTTAAAACATTCGACATTGATATCACACCATATTTGCAGTTGTTTGATTTTGCGTCATTTGATGTTAGCGATTTGCATCTAGAAAATATTAATTTTGCAAACATATCACTTGCAGTCATAAAAGATATTGTTGCAAATGAAAATACATATACAATATCTCTTGACGACATTGGCAATATTGTTCTTGTAACAGAAGAAAATAATAGTTCTATCAATTTTATCACAGGCAATATTTGTGTTGATATTAAGTTTGGAACAACAAATTTTGATATACAAAAAGCAGAAAATAATTATCAAGATATAATGCTTCTAAAAGACACGATAAAAGCAGTTTATGACACAATACAATATAGTTCTTTTGAAGGAAGAGCAACCATACTTGTAAAAGATACAAAAGTAGATGTGGATTACAACATAAGTTTTGCTAATAATGATTTGTATGCAAAACTAAAAATCTCTGTTTTGGGCGAAACAGTAGATTTGATTATTAATGGGCAAGACCTTTATCTATCATTCAAAGACGTGCATATTCATACCAGCATTACTAATTTGAAAGACACAATTGATTATGTGATGAGTAAATTTGATATTGAAATGCCAGATGTTGATGTTACACAAATTATTAATAATGTGTTTGGTGATAGTAATGAACCTATAAAACAACTTTTATATAGTGATAATACATTAAGCATTGTTTTGTTTGATGATACAAACATTGCAGTTTCAAACAATGGCCAAACAATTGACAACATTATTGTTAGCACAAAAGGAATTGAGGCAAATATCAGTTTGAGTGCGACAAACGAAATTTATGACTACGTAGTTGACAAAGACAAATTTGTTGAATTGCAAGACATAAAAAATGTATTTGATAATGTTTACAACTATATAACAAGCAAAGAATATTATTTGTATGTTGACGTTGACTTTGGAGAGTACAATGTAAACGGTTATATCAATTATACAAACAATAAATTGAGTGCAACACTTCAAACTGTTGTGTTCGGTGAAGTAGTAAATATAAAATTACAAGACAATATTGTTTATGTGACTTGTGAGACATTACACTTCTCATTGTCTATTGAAGACATTCCAGTACTAGTCGATTATATAAAAGGCTTTGGATATATCCCAGATATTGATTTCAACAATTTGAGTTCAATCCTTGCAATGGCCAATGTTGAATTGGATATCAATGATATTGATTTGTCTTTGACTAAAAATAGCCTTGTTGCTAGTATCAACGGATATACAGTTACAATTGATTATTCAACAGGTATTTTACAAAACATTACATTTGATTCACAAAACCTAAAAGCAAACGTTGTTATAAAAGACAAAGAAATGGTAGTGTTGGTTGACAAAAACACTTACTATGTTGATGTGATTGATTTGTTGCCACTAGTAGACAATGTTTTGACGTTTGTAGAAAATACAAATTATGGTGGCAGTGCAACAATATCATTTGGAGATATTGTACTTGATATAAATTATCAAGTATCTATAATAAATGACAAAATCAGTGCAAGATTATCAACAGAATTCTATGGAATTGATGTGGAAATATTGTATGTTGACAACACAATTTACATTTCATTTGACGGAATGAATATTTACGCAAATGAAAATGAAATAAATAGTATTATTGACTGGGTAAACAAAACATTTGGAACTAATATTGAATATAATAATCAAGCAATATCATTAGAAGATATTAGTCTAGACTTTATAAAAAATATAGTTGTTGACGGCAATAAAATTGTAATAACAAATGATAACTATTCTTTGAGCCTAAATATAAACGAAAATATTTCGTTTGAACTAGAATATAACGATTTGATTTTGAAAGGCAATGTTGGCATTACAAGCAATGATTACACAATCGAAAAACATTATGAACATTATGACGTACTGACAGATTTGATTGACGCAACAATAAATACAATTGCTACAAAACAAGTGTCAATGAGTGCTAGTGCAACAGTGTATGCAAATGATGATAATATTCGTTTTGTTGCAAGTGGAAAAGCAGATATTAACCTTAAAAATACATTTGCTATGTTTGGCGAAGTCAATCTATCCGGCGAACAAGATATGGAATTCAATTTGGCATACAACAATGATAGATTGTATGTAAACTACGACAAACTCAAAGTTTCATTTGATAAAAACAGTGTTGTAACAATTGCTTACATATTGTTTGAGACTTTTGGAATACCAACAGATGGTATCTCAATATTTGAAGATGTATTAGACAATCAAGGATTTGAAAATATGGATTTGGGAAATATCCAGGCAATTATACCAAGCGTGGACGCAACAAATCCATTGTCAATACTAACCTTAATCAAGGGATTGAGTCTTGAACAAAATCAAATTAGTATTATATTGGACGGCGCAAAATTATCTTCAAATGCTAGTGCAAGAGATGTAAAAATAAGTCTTATAACACAAAACGACAAACTATATAGTCTATCACTAAAAGACTTTTACACAGGCGTGAGTGACAGTGAGTACTTCGATTTAGACATTGTCCTACTTGACTTTAATGGAGTACAAGAAATCGCTGACCCAGAAAACTATATGGATTTGTCTAATGTGAGTGGATTGTTGTCTGCTATAATAAACACATCATCATTAAATGATTTCCATATAACAGCAACACTTACTGTTTACATAAGTTTGTTTGATATTACTATTGATGTGCCTATTGATATTCAAATCAAATTGGTAGAGAACAAACCACAAATAATGGCAACAGTAGGTGTAATACCAACTATTGTCTTTGTAAACAATGATGTTCCTTTCAAAGCAGGAGACACAGGTAGTGGAGACAATAGAATACTAAAAATATACTACAAAGACGGTTATGTTTATTTCTACCGAAGTGAAGTAATACCAAGAGGATGGTCTAGTAGAACGTATGAGAAAAAACTCAAAATAACTCTTGAAGAATTTTTGGCTGACCCAATGATGATATTGAGTTATGGTTGTGGATTCAGCGATTCTATTATGGACGCCATAAACGAAGCTATGGACAAAGCAAATAATCGTACTGAACCTATCAATATGAGTAACATATTGTTGGGATTTGATTATGACGAACAAACACAAGGCTATGCTCTAACACTTAATTTGCGTGAATTAGCAAACAACGACGATTTGGACACTATGACTGTGATACTTTATACATCAAATGTTGATGACAAGACTCATGTTACACGTGGGGTTCTTGATATGTATATGCCAATTTCTAGCGGATTTACTATGTCATTAAAGAGCAATGACTTGGCCCTTACGGATATTGGTCAGTCTCTTGATTTTAGCGAATTATACAACTTTGTGAATAATTATACATACAATGTAGATGAGAAATGGACGGCAAGCAATGGCAGTTGGGAACTTGAAAGCAAGACTGTATACACAGTATATTTTGAAGAAAATGGTGGCTACGAAATTGCTAATATAACAGGTGCTATTGACACACCATATACTCTTGTAAATTACGAAGATAGAATATATGATGACGGGGTCACTCGCACGGTTTACAAATTTGTTGGGTGGTATACAACACCAACTTTTGAAGAAGGTACTTTGTATACTAACAATAAAATCACACGTGGTGATTTGACGCTATATGCAAAATGGGATTGTTATGTATATTATTATCACACAATTTCATTTGTAGATAATATTATGGGTGGTCAAGAAAAGATACACACTCTTGTTGGTCAAAATATTGATATCCCACAGTACGAAACATATTCAGTATCAACACCAACTACAACAACGACGTATAAATTTGTTGGGTGGTATACAGACCAAAATTATACATATTTATTTGACAGTAATGTGATGCCAAATGAAGATGTGACACTATATGCAAAATGGGAAATTATTGACTTTATAGAAACTAAACTCATAAATATTTATGACAACAATGTTTTGGTGGCTAGTGTTGGTAAAATTGTTGGCGAAAAGTTTGATTTGTATAATGATTACAATGTAAAAGACAGCACGCTTTGGTATCTAGATAGTGAATACAAGGCACCATTTGTATTGCCAGAAATAATGCCAGATTACGAACTTAATATTCATATTAGAAACAAATATGTTTTGAGTATTTATAGTCAATATGGAGACACTGCGACAAAGACTTTTAGTTTGTATCAAGGTGAAAAAATTGTGTTACCAACTCAATCAAATTATTATTATGATGACGGCACGCAGACTCAAAGAACATATTATACATTTGTTGGTTACGATAACAGCATAGTTGTTGTGCCAAATTATAATATTTCACTAAATGCTATTTGGAATGTTGATATAAAACTTTATTATACTGTCACATTTGATATGACGCTTAATTATATACCAAAGAGTTGTGCTGTTGGATGTCATTATAAAGTAGCTCCAACATCAATTGCGCCTATAAAAATATTAGACGGAGAAACATTGGATTTGACACCATATACCAATATTATATGTGAAATTTGGGCAACAGTATCATCATCTTCTATTTTTGGTGTAAGATATAGTTATCGTGCAACCACTTGGGGAACGAGCGTCCATGATAACTATAAAGACGGTGGAGACGGATTTACATCAATTGTTATCACACAAAATACAACATTATATCCTTATTGGGAAAAAATATAAAAAGACTTGGGGCGCCAAGTCTTTTTTTTTATCATAAAAATTAATTTATAGAATAATACACCGTTAAACTTTGTTGTCATTTAAGTAATCAACCATTTGTTTTCGCATTTTTTCTTCAATCCATGGGAAGTAAATGGCAAACACAATCATGGCACACAACATAAAGTAGAACACTGGAAGAATAGAGTTTACAGATATTACGAACAAAGAAGCCAAAATCGTTCCTGAAACTATGCCATCTTGACTTGCAACTAGCGATTCGTTGTTTATACCTAATATTCTTGTTTTTGTCATAATAGAATTCATCATATAATATGATGCCGTTGAATAACCAAATCCATATATTGAAAATAATATTGAGACAATTATAGCGTTGTCAATATATGGCAATACAACAATGGATACTCCTGTTAATACTGATAAGATACTGGTAAATATGTAAATATTTAGTTTTTTACTAATGAGTGGGACGCAAAGTAGTGCGACTAGTTTTGACAAATAAAATAATGATGTAATATATCCAGCTTTTGTAAATGTTGGATTGTTTATAAATGCATTTATATTGTACATATTTGTAAAACTATCTATCACACAAAATATTGTATACATTACAAAATAATTCAATATAAAAGAGTGTGTTAGTTTTTTGGTTACAGCTTGTTTTTCTATGTTGCTTTCAAAAGTAATGACTGCATTAGAAACATAATCTTTGTTAAATGTAAATTCTTTTCTGTGAATAATAAAGTAGATAAATATTGGTAAAACACTTATAAAGTAGAGAGATAGACTTATTATAATCAAGACTGTTTGGTTAAAATCCAAAAATAAGCCACCGGCAATAGAAGAAATAACATAACTCATAGTTTCAGCAATTCTTGTAACAACTAATTGTCGTTGTGGTCGTTTGGTATTGGAACTATAATTAAATATTATATTATTTGCAACATTTTTGAATGAAGAATTGATACCATAACATATTGGAATCATTATGACACTAATTATCAAATATTTATCGATAAGTATCAAAAATATGTTGTACAAAGTCAAAGGAATAATTCTAAACATTAAGAATAATTGTGGGTATTTTTGAAATTGTTTTTTGAAAATATGATTAGAAATCAGTTTGACTGTGCTTTGGCACAACAAATATGTAATTGCAAGAATTAAATTGTTTGATGCTTTGTAGATTATAAGTGGTATAAAAGCCCCTACAAGATTTGTAGCAAATATAGATAATAATTTGTAATAGTTTAGTAATTTGTACTGCATTTTTGTCCGTCCATTTCAATGTTATTATAACAAATGACAAACCAAACATGAAACAATTTTGTTAAAATTTATCAATTGACAATAAAAGCCCAACAATTATTATATAATTTTTAATATTGTCAAAATCAAAAGTTGATTATTAAAAATCAAAAAAATTTGTGTTTTGCAAATAAAAAGTCTATTGCCATTTTAAGCAATAGACATTGTGGCGCAGGGGGCGAGATTCGAACTCGCGATACCTTGCGGTACACCAGTTTTCGAGACTAGCACAATCGACCACTCTGACACCCCTGCAAGAGATTGCAAAAGTATTTTATCATAGTTTGTTTGGTTATACAAGTTTTTGGCGAAAGAAAGATAATAGTAAAGAGTATTCAAAAAATATGCAAAAAAACTTTGCTTAAAATAATCGTTGTGGGGTACAATAACAAAAAGGAGAAATTATTATGGCAGAAGAAGTTTTTACATTTGAAGACGAGAATGGTAAAAAAATTGATTTTACACATGTCGCTTCATTTGATATTGATAATGTGTGGTATGCAGGATTTGCACCAGTGGAGAGCACAGATGATATAAGTGACGACGAGGTTGTCTTTTTTAGAGTAGAAGGAGATGACGACGAACAAGAGCTTGTGGCCGTTGTGGACGAAAAAGAATTGGACAAGGTTTGGACAGAGTTTCAAAAACTGGCGAACGAAGAAAATTGTCATTGTGACGAAGGCGACGACTGTGGATGTCGCGGTCATAAAAAAAGCAAAAATTGTAAGTGTGACAAAAAATAGACAGCAATGTCTATTTTTATTTTGTTAATAAGTATTTTTGCAGTAAATAAATAGGTTTTTTAAGAATTTTTATAATACACTTGACGAATGTTGGGTCGTGTGATAACATTAGTTTGTAGAAAGCGTTGAATGTGATTTAGTAGCAATTTATAATCGTGTAAAGAGAGTTGGAGACGTGGCTGGAATCTCCAATACATAGACAAATTGTGAATTTCGACACAGGAGCAGTCTTGTGAAAAGCAAGAACGGGAGCGCCCGTCATAGCGAGAATGAGTAGGAAGATTCCTAGAATATGGGTGGTACCACGATAGTCCAAGTCGTCCCGTAGATAGTTTTATCTATTGGACGACTTTTTTTGAGGTGAAATATGGATATAGAGAAGATTTTGCAACAATTTGATGTTGATATCAACAAGGCGACAAATTGTGATGAACTAATAGAAATTCGTCAAAATTATTTAGGAAAGTCTGGACACTTGTCACAAGTGATGAGAATGATGAAAGATATTGCTCCTAGTGAAAGAAAATCATTTGGAGAAAAAGTCAATAACGCAAAAGATAGAGTAGAAAGTTTGTTGCGAACAAAAAAAGAAGAGTTGGAAAAACTTGCAATCGAAAATGAGTTGAAAAATGCAAAAATCGTAGATTTGACTGTGCCATGTAGCGAAAATGTAGGTAGTTTGCATCCTATTACCATTGTACAAGAAAGGATTGTCGAAATTTTCAAATCAATGGGATTTAGCGTTGAAGACGGTGACGAGATTGAGACAGAATATAACAATTTCGAAAGTGTCAATGTGCCTAAAAATCATCCAGCTCGTGATATGCAAGACACATTTTATCTTGATAATGGAGAATTATTAAAAACACAAACATCTGCTGGACAAAACAAAATAATGAGAAAATATGGTGCGCCACTGCGTGTCATATTCCCAGGACGTTGTTTTAGAAATGAAGAATTGGATGCTAGTCACGAAAACACATTTTTCCAAGTAGAAGGAATGATGATTGACGAAAATATATCAATTAGCAATTTGATATATTTTATGAAAACAATGCTATCTAATGTATTTGGCAAAAATGTCGAAGTTAGATTGCGTCCTGGATTCTTCCCTTTTGTCGAGCCAGGATTTGAGCTCGATTGCAGTTGTCCATATTGTGGTGGACATGGTTGCAATGTGTGCAAACATAGTGGTTGGATTGAGCTTTGTCCATGTGGTATGATTCATCCAAAAGTATTGGAAATGGGTGGAATTGATACAGACAAGTATCAAGGATTTGCATTTGGACTTGGACTATCTAGACTGACAATGATGACATTTGATATTGATGATATTCGAAAATTAAATAGTGGAGAGTTAAAAACTCTTAAACAAGTAAAGGTAAAATAGGAGGAAGATATGTATATTTCATTGAATTGGATAAAAGACTTTGTTGATTTAGACGGCATTGACCCAAACAAACTTATCAATCAATTTACCTTGTCTTGTGCCGAAGTAGAAGGTATGGAAGAAAAGGGCAAAAACTTATCTGGCGTTGTTGTCGGTAAGATTTTGTCAGTAGAAAATCATCCAAACAGCCATAAATTACATCTTCTAAAAGTGGATGTAGGCAATAAGGTGTTGGATATTGTTTGTGGTGCACCAAATGTAAGAGTGGGGCTCGTTGTACCTGTTGCTGTTGAAGGTGCTAATGTATGTGGAACAATAATCTCAAAAGCAAAAGTTGGTGGATATGACAGTTACGGTATGTGTTGTAGCGCAAGTGAATTGGGCATATCTGCTGACAATAGTGGACTTATGGAACTCGATGACACATTTATTATTGGTAAAGATATAAAAGAACAATTGGAGATAGAAGACATTGTTTTTGAAGTCGATAACAAATCGCTAACCAATCGTCCTGATATGTGGGGACATTATGGTATAGCAAGAGAGATTGCGGCAATCACGGGCAGAAAACTCAAAAGGCTGCCAGTGTGTGACATATCTCAATATGACAATTTGCCAAGTTGCGATATTAAAGTAACCAGCAAGAGTTGTTATAGATATTGTGGTATGAAAGTGGAAAATATAACAAAAGTGCACTCTCCATACAATATGCAAATAAGACTGTTTTATGCAGGTATGAGAGGCATCAACCTACTTGCTGATTTGACAAACTATTTAATGTTAGAACTAGGTCAACCAATGCATGCTTTTGACGGTGCTAAGGTAGACAAAATTGTTGTTCGTGATATAGACAAAGACACAATGTTTACAACTCTTGATGATACAGAAAGATTGTTACCAAAAGGCACAATGGTTATTGACAATGGTGACGAAATATCTGCAATTGCAGGAGTCATGGGTGGTCTTGATAGCGAAATAGAAACAGGGACAAATAGCTTGTTTCTAGAAAGTGCAAACTTTGATGGAACAAAGGTGAGAAAAACAGCAACGAGTCTAGGACTGCGAACAGAAGCCAGCGCTAGATATGAGAAAATGCTTGACCCTAATATGTGTGATTTGGCAATAGCAAGATTTGTTTATTTATTGAAACAAATTGATAGTAACATAAAAGTTGTTAGCAAATGTACCGATGTTTATGTCAAAAAGTATCCACATATTGACATAGAGATTACGAAACAATTTATTGATAAATATGTTGGTATTGATATTCCAACAAAGCAAATTGTAGACATTTTGAAGAGTCTAGAATTTGGTGTTAATGTAAATGGAGACAAGATGACAGTATCCGTTCCTTCGTTTAGGGCAACAAAAGATATCTCTTGTAGACCAGATATTGTAGAAGAAATAACAAGAGTGTATGGATATGACAAAATCACTCCAAAGAGCACACTTGAACCAGTGGAACCAGTCAAACAAAATAATGATATCATTTATGACTATGATGTCAAATATGCTCTTGCAACCAGATACAATATGAGTGAAGTGCACACATATATTTGGTATGATAATGCAACTAACAACCTTCTAAATATTGATGCAAAAAGTTATGTGCACATTATAAACGGCATTAGCAAGGACAATAATGATATTCGTTCTAGTATGGTGCCATCACTATTAAAAGTATTGTACGACAATCAAAAAACGTATAGAGATGTTGGAGTGTTTGAAATTGGGCACGTTGCAGTGGGTCTTGACCAAAATAAAAATGTGGTTGAAGAAAAACATTTGGGTATTGTATTGGGCTCAAAAGACAATGATACGCAAAGTCTTTTGCTCAAAGTGAAAGATGCTGTTCTATATCTTTTTGACTATGTTATAACACAAAAAATATCGCTAAAAGTTGCTGACAGACAAAATGAATATGAACATCCAGTCAATTATTATGACATTTTGCTTAATAATGAAGTCGTTGGTCATATAGGCACAGTGCATCCTAATGTTGTAAAGGCTTTTGATAAGGGCTGGTCAATATCCTTTGCCGAGATTAATATGAACAAAATTTATGAATATGACAGACAGTTTGCAAAATTTGAAAAGGTCAGTAAATTCCCAACAACGACACTAGACTTTAATTTAGTGTTGGAAAACGGTAGACATTTTAGTGAGATTGAAAGTGTTGCAAATGGTTTAGATACCGACCTAAAATACCATTTTAGTTTAGTTGACGTTTATGATAATGTTGAGAATAACACAAAAAGTTATACAATTAGATTTTTAGTAACAAGCCATACACACACTCTCTCATCTACGGAAATTGAAAAATTTCATACACTTGTTATTAATAGTTTTGCAAAGAACAATATTTCGTTAAAAGCATAAAAGCACGTAATTACGTGCTTTTTCTTTTGTTTATAATAATTTTTTGGTGCTTGCTAAAATGACGTGGTTTATAGTTTTTTTATATACCACAGATTTTGTAATGGTCTTAAAAAACTAAAAAAAATAAAATGTGAAAACAAAAATTAAAAATTGTATAAATTGTGATGTTTTTTCTAATATAGATACTGTTTTTGCCTATAATATAGTATAAAGTTTTTTGACCTATTTATATATAATATAAATAAGTGTATCTTATTGTTTGACAAAATTATACAAAAAATTTTATACTAAAATCAGTAAATGAGGTGGCGTAATATCTCCATTCTTGTTTATGAATGAAGCAATTTTTAGGTGAATAATGGAAAAGGTAAAAAGTAAATTTGCGATAGTGTTTACAATACTATTTGCTGCAATGCTCTCGTTATTTGGTTGTGGTGACCCATATAAAAATATGCAACTGACAACAGATGCTGAGTACAACGAGACAACGGGACAATATTACAAAGATATTGTGATGGATGACACCACCACAAGTTTTACTTTGTCTGCAACAGTTTCGGGTATGGCAAAGGGAGTTAGCAGTGATGTTTCTTTTGTTGTTACATCAGTTGATACACCAAATCCAATTTCACTTGACACTAGCAAAATTGTAAAACGTGGGGATACCACGACAGCTTCTTTTAATATCCATAGCGGTGGACAAAGCGTTGTAGAAGTGATAACAAGCGAAGGTCCAAATGGTGGATTAAGACAAAAAGTTTACATAAACATTATAAGAGAAGTGCAATCGATTGATTTTGTAGAAAATATCAATCAACAACCTTTGTATATAGAAAGGGGCGCGTATCTTGACCTTACCGAACATCTCATATACGAACCAAGTGAGCCAACACAAAAAGATGTTGTTTTGACATCCGTGACAGACATTGTGGGTGGACAAGCAAGTGATGTTACAATAGTTAACAACTCATTATATATCGCTCCAACAAGCACAATTAACAACTTTACGTTAAACATTGAAAGTGCAAGCAATGACGCAATTGTTGCAAGCGTTCCTGTCATTGTTGTTGATTTGATGCAAGAAGAAAACATCGTTCTTATGACTTATGATGCAGACAGTGATAGTTATACGGCACTTGGCAAAAATAGTGATGACAAGTATACTATCACACTTGCTAACAATACAAATATAACAGAATATTTCAAGAAAAATATTTATTTTGGTTACAAAAATACTGATACATTTGTGACTGATGAATACACGTTGTTTGTCGAGACACAAGATTTGACACACATGGATTACAATTATTGTAGTGTTGATATTTTGGATGAAGGAATGGAGACAAGATATGCAACAGTACAACAAATAACAACAGGTACAAATACTGTTAGATTTGGTTTTGTTTACAAATATGCAACTGGGCTAGAAATCAAGTATGTTGACCTAGTAGTCAACGTTATCATATTCCCAACAAGGATATCTGCAACAAACAGTGGGGCAGAACTTGATGAGAACAATCCATATCTGGTCTATGACTCCAATGTCGTTCAAACAGGATATGAAGCATTTTATGTAAATGTGTATGGTGTAGACGATAACGTACTTTTGGGAGATACAGGCAGATTCTATTTGTCAGTCAAAAAAGATGAGGGAGACACAGATTCAAAGGTAAATATTTACGACAAATATAATAGACTAGTCCTTCCGACTGATGCTGTGAGCGCATCATCTGCACCATTCTATGTAAAACAATCTTATAGTAATGTTGATGAAATTGCAGGCAGTTATTATGTTGAAATAACAAGTGCTATTGCAGAAGCCAATGTTATAAAGACATTTCCATTAAAATTTATCAAATCTGATATGGACATATCTTGTGAAGAAAATGTTTCTTTGCAAGTAAATAGTGTGGCTACCCTTGTTATAAATGGACTTGGAGATTTGGAAGAGAATCTCGACAAAATCACAATATCAAACTATGACACAAATTTGATATCCGTAGCATGGAATACTGAAAATCCAGGAGAAGTGCTCATCACGTCCAATTCTATGCAAGGAGCAACGACAATTATCTTTACTGCGCCAAATGGCAAACAATGTAGTTGTATTGTCACTGTCTTTGATGAGTTTGAAAGTGCCGAAGTGAAACTTATGGGACACACAATTGTGGCAAAGGCAGAAGATGAAATAGTTGAAGAAGACATCCTAACACTCAATGTTGCAAATGACCAAATTATTCAACTTGAATACAATATAAATGGAGAAGGATTCAGTAGTACTATAAATGACGCAATGGGTTGTGTCATCTTATCTCCAAACTCCAATGTAGTCAGTGCTGTAAGCAACAATCGTTTGTCTGTCAAAAATGTGAGCGACAAAGTGCTCATTACAATTACTATAACAGGCTATGATGATTTGGGCAGTATGAATAAGACTTTGCAAGTCAAGTTCTATATCAATGTTGTAGTGCTAGTCAGTGGCACAAGATATACACAAAGTTATTCTGCTTATTCTAACGATAACAATATCGACCAAACAATTCAAAAAGTCATAGAGGCAAGTTATACCACATTGCCAACAACAGCAACAATCACAACTGACAATGTCAAGTGGAATGTCCAGGTTGGAACATACAATGGCATCTTGTCATATGACTATGAGGGCGACTATTATAGTTTTAGCGATGACATAAGCAACAGTGGAGCATCTTCAATCAGTATTGATACAGAAAGTGGTACAAAAACATATGTATATGAGATTTCTGGCAATTTGGTAAGATTTGTTTTGTCGCTTAATGATGGCAAGAAAATCACGACATATGCCACGCTTTCTACTACATCTACTTTGACATATTCAGCAACTGCAAGTATTACTCAAAACTATATTGATATCTATGGACAGAACAAAACATCAATCAATAATGGTACACGATTTGAATTTACAATAAAAGGTATAACCTTGGTTGATAGCATCACTATCACAAATCTACCTATTGAAAACGACCAATACATGTTGACTTTTGATAATCGTGAGGTCAACTTTGACACTCAAATAAATAACGAAAAAGCAATCTATGTCAACGTTGGTCCAACAAACGCAGTCAATAAGAATTTGACTTATACATTTAACATTGATAACGCAAGTGAATATTTTGACGTTAGAATAGAAAATATTGGTACTACCGATTATTCAAAAATAATCTATGTCAAAATGAAAAAATCAATAAATGAAAGTGACTTGCCATCAATTAGGATGACAATCAAATCAACAGACGGCTCTATAAATGGTTGGGCAAGTTTGGGAATTAGACTATTAGACGGTTCTTATGCAAATCCATATCTAGTATCCACACCAGAAGATTTGGATAAGATAAGGGGTGGACTTGCTAGTCACTATCTACTAACAAGTGATATTGACCTCACATATTATATTGCAAAATATTATAGAAACACAGGTTGGGAACCAATTGGTACTCCACAAAATCCATTTACGGGTTCATTACGTGGACAATATACAATAGGAACAACTACTTATTCTCACATAATCAAGGGACTAAAAATATCACAACTTTGGTTGAGCGAACAAGGTGTTTATGCAGGATTGTTTGGTGCAATAAAGAGTGGATATCATTTGGAAAATGGTAATGTTATTCCAACAATATCCAATATTGAATTGCAAAATGTATCAATATCAGTTTCAGTTGCCGACATGGAGATGAGCCTCAATGTATATGTTGGTGCATTGGTAGGACAAGTGTTGTCTAATGGACAAGGAAATGTTTTGGTACTAGAGAACATTTATGTAAATGACGGCGCAATAAATACCGATGAATTGATGTCAGTGAATAATTATGGCATATCCTATACAAGCAGTTCAAATTACAAAACCACTACATATATTGGTGGTGTTGCAGGATATATGGAACAATCTTACAATGCTAATATATCTGCTGTTATGTCAATGGATATTGGCGACAATAGTAGTGAATCAAACGAAAATATTTTGTATGTTGGTGGTATTGCAGGATATTTAGAAAGTGCAAAAATTGAAAATAACAGTTCAACAAGTATTCGTGTAAATCAGTATGATTCAATTTTGGTCGCAAAAGCATTCAGTGACGTAAATAGCATCACAAATACAAATACTTCTATTGGTGGTATTGTTGGATATAATAACGGGACAATCCAAAGCTTTACAACTCGTGCATATATTACTGGTTACAACAATATAGGTGGCGCAGTTGGTATAAATGCTGGCATTATAAGCAACGTCACATCAACAGTTTATGCTTTGTATGGCAACAACTATATTGGTGGACTTGTTGGTAGAGATGCAACACTTGCAAAACAAGTGAGTGCAACAGTGTTTGATAATGTTGTCGAAATGACAAGCACTAATTATAAAGTCGGCGACAATAATACACACATTTATGGTAACAGCTACCTTGGTGGTCTCATTGGTTCAACTAATGGTAATACTTTTGTTGCAAACAATGGCGTGTATGCTTATGTTGATGATAATGGCAAAAATATTTTGTCTACTTCATCTCAAAATGATATTTATCTTGGTGGTCTCATTGGTGCAGATTACTACTCTGTTGGAGCAATGATTTCCAATGCAAATATCAATAATAACTTTGTAAAAATCTCTATTACTCATGCTTCTAGCGAAGTCAACAATGTTTATATTGGTGGACTTGTAGGATATGTCAATCAAGTCATTGAAAATATCACTTACAACGACAATGCTACATTGGGAACAATTGACATTTCGACAAGTGATACAAGTTTGTACAAGGTTGAAGATTTTATTGGATATGCAACATCTGCAACAGCAGGGAATATTACAATCAACAATAGTTATAGTATAATGGGAGAAGAATTGTCGACATCTGGCAACAATGTAACCATTAGTTACAATAATACTTATGATTTCAGCAAGAGCACATCATTACAAAGTGACTATGATAACTTCATTCAAAATATTTCAGTCTATACTGTTGATGATACAAATGATAGTGACGGCAATGGTTTCAATGACAATGATAGTGATTTGGCAAATACTTATGGCAATAGCGTTTGGTATAAGTATAGTAATATCATGCAATTTACAAACGGCGTGACAGTTGATTTGCCTGTTCAAATCAAAACAACACGTACAATTGGCAATAATGAATATTTTGTAAACTTGGTCATAAATTTAGTTCCAACAGATATTGTTATGGAAAAGAATGACGTTTGGGTTGGAGACAATGTATTGACCGTTGTCAACACATCGACAAATGAGACATCTTATGCGCTTCAATATTTCAAAATTGACCCTACTATGTATAGTGCAGGCATTATAAAAGGTGCAAGCGAAGAACTAACAAGACAAATCGAAGACTATGTAAATGGGTTGAACGTATACCCACTAGACAATATAGTATCTTTGTATGCACTCCCAAAATTCTTGAATAGTACAAATATCAAATTAGTGTCCAACAATCCAACTGTGTTAGACATTGTATACAATAGCAGTGGCAACGCACAACTTGTTACAAAAGGAGTGGGGGTTGCATCCATAGTTGCATATAGCATTTATGATAATAGTGTACAAAGTGCACCTATTGAGATAACTGTTCTTGGTGGACAATCAACAGATTTTTCTGTCACATGTGACAACAGCCTATATTTTGACGGGCATATTGAAATAACAAAGGGAATCAACGAACAATTGCACATCAGCAATTCAAATTCTCTCGTATATAAATATGGCGAAAACAACTCTCAATCAATAAGTGTCAAACTCGAACAATATAATGAATTTGGCGCAAAATTTGAAACAGACAATTTGCAAGGCAATAGTATTTTGGTCAGTGGACAAGAGTTGACTGTAAATAGTGCACTGCAAATAGACAACATTGCGTCAACAATTACTGTAAAAGGTGTTAATGCAGCAGAAGACAATGGAATAACAACAATTGTAATAACACCATATATAAAACTTGACGATAACACATACGTATATCTAAATACAAATGATACTATTGACCTAAAAGTCATCAATGGTACTCATGGCATTCACATCAAAGATAATGTATCAGCAATATCTATTGAGCCTTGGACAGAAAAAACATTTGATGTTGTGATAGACACAGACAACAGAAACGAAATACTGTATTTTGACCTTCAACATGGATTACTGGATTTTGATAACAGTGCAGGTTATTTCACATACTTTGTCAAATTAGATAACGGACAATATAAATTATTTGAGAATGAAAATCAAATTCAAAGCATTGATAGTGGATTTACTTCAATTTATCTAGATAGTGCATATTTTGATGTGTCAAATGGGACAATTGTTTATACATTTAGAATTGCACTAAATAGAGATAAATTGTTGAACACAGCAACTGACGCAGTGGGCGCAACATATGAGATTGCACAATCATTATCATTTGATACTAACGACATAAATAATATTAGGTTCTACACAAAAAATCGTGTAA
Source organism: uncultured Clostridia bacterium (assembly GCA_944383385.1). GTDB lineage: Bacteria > Bacillota > Clostridia > Christensenellales > UBA1242 > CALWPI01. The sequence goes on along the minus strand of CALWPI010000007.1, from coordinate 6,961 downwards.
ATAACGAAATAGCATATTCAACAAATATGTCTATTACTTTGTTCACACAAGAAATGAGTGACAGCAGTGTCAACAACACTTATTATCCATATGCACAAGTTGATTTACAAAACAATGTAGAAAGTTATGTGCCAGATGAGAGCAGTAGTGACACAATAGTTGTTGGCAGAGTAGGACTCATGAATATTAGTGTGCGTCCAATATATGCTAATGTTGACCATTTTGAAATTACTTCTACAAACAACTTGATTACATTTGCTCAACTATATCGTGACGACCAATTGGTAAGCATTGGTAATGACGGAGAAGAACATAACGGATATAGATACATTCGTACATTGAATGACCAAATGGGTACTTATGGTCAAATTTTGAATAAAACAAGTAACTACATTTCTGCTTCTCCAAACTATGATGATATTGGGTACAACTATTCTGGCAATATTTATGTCTACACTTTGCTTGGCAATCTAATCAATCCTATTGATACAATCACTATTACACTTTATGGTTTGGACAAAAATAATAATGTTGTCTATACAAAAGATATTGTAATGAAAGTTGTAGAAACACCACGACTAAGTTTGACATATCAAGGTAGAGAAACAGGTGTTATTGCAAGAGGCACAACAACTACATTTACTGGCATGAAATATGCATTTGATAGTGAGATACAATTTACCAATTCATATATAACTGACAAAAATGGCAACACCATACGCCAAAATGTTTTGGGTAACGGTATTACAATAAATAGAAGTGGAGAAAACACTTATTCGTTGTATGCAGATATTGATATTAGAGAAGGCAGTATCATTGTTGTTCAAGGTTATGTTGCAAAGGTCATTGAAGGCAAATTGATAGAGGCTCATGCATCTCTTAAAATGAGAGTTGTGCAATATGTTGTGGACTCTATATCTATTAATAATGTTGTAAATGGCAATTTTGTTGGATTATTTGGACAAAATTATCCTCTCGAAATTCATCCAAATGCAACGTATAATGACAGATTGTATTACAGTTTGGAAAATGGAGCAATTGCTACATTAGGATACAATTTGAGTGATTACTTTACACAATCTGGTGACTATGCAAATACTACAAAATACCAATACTATGCAGGAAATAACAAATATGAAGATATTTTGTTAGACAAGTTGTATAGTGGGTTTGCTGTGTCACAAATTGATAGGAATATTGACGGTACATTATATAGTTTGCTTGGTGTTAGAAACAAAGTCATTACAACAACGGACAGAATACAAGCAACTTGCGCAATTTACTATGACGAAAATGGTATTCCTGCAAAAGCACAAGATTTGACAAACGACCCAAATAAGATTGCTTATACATTTGTATTTACATTAGAGTTTGGATTCAAATGTTACAAATCTAGCGAAAACGAGCATCCAGAACCAATTTTCAATGAAGAAGGGTTCTTGGAGGCGATGTCACAAGGCACGACTGATTACATTTTGATGAATGACATCACTTTATCAAATTGGCAACCGGTTGCAACTAATATTTCAAGTTTGGATGGCAACGGATATGTCATTAGAGTCGAATCATTTGATTTGAGTAACATATTGACAACAGATGCAAACATTGGTGTGTTCTCATCTATTCCAGAGGGAACGGTTATCAAAAACATCATTCTTGAAGTATTGCCAAAGAATGATAATAGGAATAACGAAATTGCAGTATCTACTGACGACATAAAAGACGGCATTACAATCAACAAAGATTTTGACTTGGTTGTTGACGCAACAAACTTTGAGAGGGTCAATTTTGGATTACTTGCAGGAACTAACGAAGGTTCAATCACCAATGCAACAATCACATATAATGCAAAAGAACTCAAAGAAATGCGTGATGACATAATTAGACAAAACAATACTTATAGAGAGTATGGCAATGTATCTTCTAGAAATTCTGCATTTATGAGAGTCATGGCAAACACATCATCAGTGACAGCATACATGGGAGCACTTGTTGGTGTCAATGGTGGATACATTACAAATAGTGCAGTAGAAGATGTATCAATACTCGGAGTTGGATACGTTGGTGGACTTGTTGGACAAAACAACAATAGCGTGGCATCATCATATTTTAGTGGTGGTAATATCCAAAATCAAAGTACAGGTCTTACAAATACAGGTACAGCAGGACTTGTTGCAATCAACAATGGTGGTGCAACAATAGACTATTCATATGTAGTTGGTAGATTTGAATATCCAGAATTTAATTACACAGAAGATTCTGCTGGACAAAGGACATACTACACATCATTTGCTGTAAATAGTGATAAAGATAGAGTAGGACTGTATAACTATGAGACTAGAAATAGTGCAGTCAAGACACAAGATATTACAGGACTTGAACCAGATTATAAAAAATTGTTTGTTGGTACAAATTATGACCAACTAACTGATTTGAGTTTGGTGTCATATAGAGCAATCAACAGTGCTGTTTCAAGCAACACTCCTTCTGCCGGATTTGTATATTCAAATAGTGGAAAGATAACTAACTCATATAGTAATATTCTTGTAAACGGTTCTAGTTCGCCAGCAGCAGGATTTGTATACACAAACACTCAAAGTGGCGAAATTACAGAAACTTATTCTATGTCAAGTGTCAAGATAAATAGTGTGACAAACTCACCATTTACTGGACAAACTGCAGATAACACATACAATAATGAAGGCAGTATAGAAAACTCGCATTATCTAAAATTGCAAGAGGAAACTATACAAGAAAAACAAAATGATACAGTTCTATCTTATACTGATGAGTTCTTTGATGGAACAATAGTGGGCACGGGTGATGAGGCCGAATATGTATATTATGAATATGCAGACGCCATAAACGCATCACAATTTGCAAACTATACGACTTTTGCTGGATATGCATTCAACGAAGACTTTGAAGAAAATGATATGATAACAACGTCAGTATGGTTCATACCAACTTACAGTGATGTGGATAACAATAATGAACCATTATTGAACAAATATAAAACATATTTCAAAAATAGCAGTTATATTGCTGGACGTCCAGAATTGGTGTCAGCAAATCTAAAAACTGTTTCTATTAGAGTGTTTGACGAAGAACAAAACGCACAAGATGTCACAACCAATTATTATCAATATGCAAGCGAAGTAGTAGGTGAATCAATTAGCAACCCATATTTGATTTATAATGCAAAGACATTTGATGAAATGTTGTCAAATATCAATTCTACAGATACTGGAAGTATCACATATTATACACGTATGATAAGTGATATTTCATACATGACAAGCGAAAATGTTGACGGACAAACAGTCAATAATTATATTACTTGCAACACATACAAGATTGATTATACTGGTGTACTTGACGGTAACAATATGACGGTATCCAATTTGAGATTGGTCGCTGATAGAGATAATGAAAATCAAGACTCTTCAAATATTGAGAAACTGGGACTCTTTGCATCAATTACATCAAAGTACGATGAAAACAACAATCTTTTGAGTCGTGGTGTTGTGAAAAACATCAATATTGATGTGTCATCTGTCAATGGTACAGGTGTGCAATACATAGGCACTCTTGCTGGTGTTGTGGATAACGGCAGTGTATATAATGTCAATGTCACATCGTCTGCAAATGCAATATTGCAAGGAAATCATATTGTTGGTGGTGCAATAGGTCTAGTTAAGGGAGATAGCGAAATCGTCAATGTGACAAGTTCAGTCTCTGCAACGGCTTATTATAAGTCATCAGTCAATGAGTACAATCACAACAAAACAGATGCAGAAATCACGTCTTATTATTCATATTATAATGATGGCGAAAAAGACAATGTCAATCAAGTGTCATACACAGGTGGAGTCATCGGTGTAGCCGATGTTGATGAAAGACAAATTTCTGGACAAAGTGCAAGAATATTTAGCGCAAGAATTAGAAAATTGTCAGCATATGGCAACATAACCTTAACAGGAGAAAATGTTGGTGGCGTTGTAGGATATGTTGGAACAAGTTCTGCAATTTCAAATAGCACATTTACAATTACTTCTGGCGCTACTCCTACATTTGTAGCAAGTAGAGCATCGGGTGGTATCGCAGCAGAAAACCATGGCACAATCGATAGATGTTATGTCGAGCATGATAATGATTTGCAACAATCAATTGATAATTATTTCTACAACAGTCGAAATGCTACATATCCATTTAGTTCATCAAACTATGTTGATTTGTTTGGTAAATCTACAACAATCGGTGCAACTACACAAAACGCACATTATATTGGTGGACTTGTTGGTATCAACATAGGTGGCGTTGTTGAAAATAGTTATAGCAAAGTCACAGTATACAACCACGATTCACTTGTCGCAGGTGGACTTGTAGGATATTCATTAGGTGGTTCAATTGAATCATCATACGCAACAGGTTCAGTTGCTTCTAGCAAGTTTGTCGGTGGTCTTGTAGGATTGATTGTCAATGTCAATAGACTATACAATTCAAATACATCAAATGCAAACATTCAAAATGATGTGTATATGTATATTTCAAATATTAATAATTTTGAAGATGAAATAAAAGAAAAGACTAATAATAGTTTCAATGGATACATTAGCACAAAAATTGAAGGTGGCATAGCACAAAACATTTGGAGAAAGAGTGACTTTGAGAGAAATGGCAAGATAGCCTTTTACAGTTTCGGCAGTTTTGTAGGTGGAATTTATGAATACGAAAAGCCTGCTGACGCACAAGAAGGTGTTATTGCACAAGCAATAGAAGTGCCAAACACAACGACTAGAAAGATAAACGAAACGAACTATACTGTTCAAATGTTAGGTGCAGAATCACCAAACGAAATTGGCAATATCGATTATGCAAGTGATGAAATAAAAACGGGTGGTGTGCAATACGAATCAGACGTTTCCGGAAGTACAACATATCATTTGTACAAAAACTTGATGAGATACTCTTCAAGTAGAACATATAACGAATTTGTCAGTCGTAGACTTGTATATGAAGGGTCTAATGCTTGGTCTAACCAAAAATGGGAGATTATTAATTCTTCTGGTAGCCAAGGACAAATTGGAAATTCAATCAATTTGACGGAATTCAAAGAAATTGGCACAGAGAGCAGAATATACAAATCATTCTCAACAATGTACTGGGAAGGCATTTCTCCAACACTTGTTGGTAATGACGGATTTATAACTCCTTCAATCAAACAAGAGACATTTAGAAATGTTATCAATGTTTATACCGAAGATGATTTGAAACAAATTTACGAATTTTTAGATAGTGAATTTGTGTTATGTAACGATATTGAATTGACAGAACTTTGGGAACCAGTCGGCACTATGACAGAACCATTTACCGGAATTCTAAGAAGTTATAGTCCAGATACAATCTATACAATTAAAAATGTCGAAATACTATCACAACAAGAGAACACTGGTTTCTTTGGCGTGATTAGTGGGGCAACATTAAAAGATTTCAATTTGCAATTTAATTCACTCGAAGTAATTGAAAATAATGGTAAAAACAATGTGGGTTCACTTGTTGCATATATTAGTGCAAAGTCAACCAGAAGTTCTATTACAAATATTGCTATTGATTATAATGACGGCAGTGGCGAAAACGCTATCAATATGACGGCTACAAACCCACTCTCTATTGGTGGTGCAATTGGTGTTGCACAAAATGCTTATATTGACAATTTGACAGCAAACAATGTTAATATTCAAGCAACTTACACGAACAAAGATTTTGAGCCTAATAGTGATGAGTTGAATGGTGGCACACTTGAACTCGGTGTTGGTGGACTCATTGGTGTTGCAAATAATGATAGGACAGGGGTTATATCAACAGAACAAACAAAATCTATTGGTAAAGCAATGCACTATGGCAAAATGACAGCCAAAGATGGTAGTGTTACCGTAAATCTTAATGGGCTTGCTAATCAATCTGCACTCAATGTTGGCGGCTTAATCGGTGCAATGAACACCACAAAAGTTGTTGAATTTAATGGCGACATTTATGGTGGATTATATGCTAACGAAGAGTATTTAGCAGAAAATCAAGAAATCAATATTAAGAGCACAATTAATACTACAGAAACAGAAGAGGATAAAGTTGAAAATAATTTATCTGGTCTATATGTTGGTGGCGTACTAGCAAAATACAATTCAAATGATGCTGCAACAGAAGAATATTCTAATGCAGTCGAATTTGGTATTGGTACTGGAACAAATATTAGTGTTGATATGAATTACATAAATTGTCTTACATATATTGGTGGTATCATTGGATATACGGATATGTCGGGTGAAATTGATAATACCACAACGACACAAAACGTCAATAATATTGATACTCAGTTCAGTGGTAATTATGAAAACATCAATATCACAGTAACAGGGCAAGATTCACAAAACAATGAAGGTCAAGGAAACATTTCTATTGGTGGCTTTGCAGGTTATGTTAGTGCAAATATCAATAATATTAGGTTGAGCGAAGTCTCAATTAATACAAATGATAAATACTTTAATTCCAATGTAAATATAGGTGGCTTTGCAGGACGTACAAATGGGTATGGACTACAAAACATCGATATTATGAAGCAAAATGGTGGTAGAGGATTGTATATAGAATCCAATACTACGGTTTCTAAAATAGGAATAGCCTATATTGGTGGTGTTGTTGGATATAATAATGGAACATTGTTAGATAATATTACATCAACAGGGCAAATATATGAAAGTTCAACAACAAATCATAGTGGCAGCGTATACTATGGTGGACTTGTTGGATATATAACATCAACCAACAACACTGACGATAGTGAGAGCGTATCTACAAAAGACACTGATAGTGAATCAACTAATAGTTACAATACGTATTTGCAAAACAGTGCAACTGATGTGACAATCACAAGTAGAAAAAATGCAACATCAATTGGTGG